>JBCBEA010000245.1:0-6280 GCA_038529195.1 Cyanobacteria bacterium J06600_6 | reverse complement strand
AGAGAAATTTTAGTTTGAGTTTTTCGGAGCACACCTAAATTTTGCTTAAAAAGGAAAGTTCAAACCTATTTAAAGATCAACAACAGCTCATATTAAGTGAATTGTCTGGGCTATATGGTTAATCCTCCTACGTCAAGAGCGATTATCGATCTATATTTCTGAGATCAAAGTACTGTTCTGTGTATAAAAAACAACTGACAAAAAATAATCAGGTACAGTAAAATTCTTAAGAAATAATTAAAATAATCTTTGTTTTTCCATTTTTCTTTAACGCTTTCTACATCAAATTTAAATAAAATTGGATTAAGAGAATTAATTTTAATTTGTCGGCTAGTCAAACTAATTAAAATTGAATTAAACATCTCTGATACGATTATTTTTCAACTTAATATATATACATGTAATCCACGCAACATATATTAGGGGCTTGATACTTAAATAATGTTATTTTGATTCTCCTGAGCATTTTGTCTGTTTAGAAAAAGCTTCTCTAGTAAATAACAACATTTATCCGCTGAAAATCAGTCAAAACGGTAAATTCAACTGAGCTTTTAAGAGTTAACCACCTAGAACTTAAGCTTATGACCTTAAGAAATCTAATATTATTTAGTAATCAATCTCGAAGTCTTATTACATTAAACAATGTTACATGTTGCTATTTTAGGATTAGATACTCCGAAAATACTGTAATGTTAAAGACGAAAAGTTAAAGCTTGACTTGGAAAAGAATGGTTGTCTTACATGTATCTCAGACTGTTTACAATCATGGATTAGTCAAATATTAAAATAAACTTACAAATACACAAAAAAAACATTTAAAACGTGTTTTGGATTACTTTATCAAGCTTTTTCGTTAATTTTAATGAAAAATAGCAGAATCTTTTGGATGCAGAGATCGGTACTTATTTAAACGTTATGAAAATACTGTCTAGGGTAGCCAATTTAAAAAATTATCTTGCGGAAAAACCAAAGAAAAGCAATTCTTTAAATCTTGGGAGTGAGGCTAGTTCTCAACTATCGTCCCACAAAGAAACAGCAGAGATGGAGCATTCTTCGTCAATGACATTAAGTCGTGAGCCAGGAGGGTCAATCGTTTCTGCAAGTACAGGAGAAGAAGTAGCTCAATGGTCTCCTTCCGTACAGTCGTTGCTAGAAGAACCACCGTCCAATCTTCCTTTGCAATTAATGCTAGGGGGCATCATATTTTGCTTATCTTTTGGGGTTTGGGCTTGGTTTGGAGAAATTGAGAAAGTTGGTAAGGCTCAAGGAAGACTTGTTCCTAAAGGTGAAACCTACAGAATAGAGTCCCTTGATTCGGCAAGAGTTAGTCAAATTGCGGTAAAAGAGGGAGAAAAAGTTCAGAAGGGGCAACTAATCGCCGAACTGAATGCTGAAGGGGAAACACAAGAAGTTAAAAGATTGGCAGATACCTTAGACGCTTTAGAAATAGAGCTAGAGCAAAAGCTCAATCTGCTAGAAAAAGTCAAATTGGAGGTACAAAGTAATCAGCAGGTTGCTAGGGCAGAAATCGGCTCGCAAAACTTACTGATTGATTCAGCCAACTCTAGAGTCAAAGTTGTTAGCCAACGGCTGGAGGAACAGCAGTCGGAATTGCTGGCTGCTGTAGCCAGAAGAGACAATACTCAACAGCTATCGGGATTAGATCGACAAAGAATAGCTCAGATTGAATCTGAGTTAGCAGATCACCAGCAAAGACTCGAACGACTCAAGCCATTAGCTGATGAGGGAGCAATTTCTCAGGAATTTGTGTTTCAAGCCCAGCGAGATCTACGTCAAGCCCAACAGCAATTAATTGAAGCAAAGCTGGGGGGTGTTTCTAGTATCAACGAGCAGATTTTTCAGTCAGAACAATCTCTTAGAGACATGAAGGCTAGGATTACCGAAAACCAAGGTGAACTAGTACAAGCCCGCCAAGAATCTGAGAGACTTCAGACAGAGTTGCAGCAGAAAAAAGCGGAAAGATATCAAATTAATCTCAACGCACAGCAGAAGGTTCAACAGATAGAACTAGAAATCAATCAGGCAAAAGCTAAAATTGCTGAAACTAAAAATTTAGCGATCGCAGCAAAAAGTAGATTAGCAAAACGATCTTTAATCTCCCCCGTCGCTGGGACAGTCTTGTCCTTTAACGTGGTGAATACAGGTAAAGTTTTACAGCCTGGTGAAACCATAGCCGAAATTGCGCCCCAAAATTCGCCTTTAGTCCTATCCGCAGTGATACCCGATCGCGATGCTGGTTTTATTGAAAAAGGAATGACGGCTCAAGTCAAGTTTGATGCCTATTCCTATCAGGATTACGGCGTAATTCCTGGCAAGGTAATTGAGATTTCAGCCGACGCTAAAAACGACGAAGAACTGGGGGCGGTGTATCAGGTAAAAATAGAGCTAGACCGAGATAAAATTTCCGACAACAGCAAAGATATTGCCTTCAAACCAGGTCAAACAGCTACGGCTGATATTGTCATTCGCCGTCAACGTATTATGGATATTCTCCTAGATCCAATCAGAAAAATTCAGGCAGACGGCATCGATTTATAACAATCAACATATAAAACCACAGCTAGTTTATTAACGAGAATTATCATGTATCGCAACTCCAATTCCGCCGATTCCCAGCTCAATAAGGTGATGACTAACGAGCAGTTTAATCAGGTAGTTGATGCTATCCTGTCGGGAAAATATTCTTGGGCATGTCTGCTAATTTTGCGTTTTTCTGGTTACAATCCTCTGCACTACATTCCTTATCGAACCTATAACCGTTTGATGAAGACGAATAGTAGCTCAGAAAAGCAGCCTGTTGACATGACGGCTAAATTAAAAGGATCTAAGGCGAAAGCGGATCAAGAAAAAAATTCGCGTCAACTTCAAGACTTATATTATCTGGAAGATGCCGATCACCAGTCCGCTGAAATCAAGGGCGGAACAAAAGCGATCGCTACACATAAGATGATTACTCGATTATTTAGTTAAGTAGTTGCAGCCTAGCAGCGCCAGGAATGTTGTCTCGTCAAATTAACAGCATTCTCTGCTTGCTGTGCAACCCAAATTACTAGAAATTCTAGAGCCAGAACTAGAGCAATAATTTTCAAACTCATATCAGACATTTCTGAGCAGCGTTGTTGCCAGACAGCGAAACTACAATTTCCCAAGCTAATTTTAAGATCTTTTTTTAGGGGCAAATAAAGGTGGATATTATGGAAACTAAGTCATCACCAATCGACAGTCCGTTGGGAACTCGTCCTTCTGTTTTGTGGTGGCTATCTAGCCAAAACCAATTTTCTAGAGATAAGATCTCGACTCTTAAGGCGCTTAGTCAAGAATTCGAGATTCTTAGTTATGAATTGGGAGATCGGGTTCCGCTTCAGGCAGATTTCGGCGGTGATGGTGAGCCGACCCTCGAATCTCAATACTTTTATCTAATTTGTGAGGGTAGAGTTAGGCTATTGAGCTTTGACTCGACACGTAAACGGGAAGTATCAACCAACTTAGTTGGGGAAGGAGAAGTTTTTGGCGGACAGTCTCTTTGGCAAGAGTTTTCCTTGCCCTATGAGGTAAGAGCAGCCAGCAAAATTCAGGTCGCTAGAATTACTGTTGCCAAGCTCCAACCTTTCTTTCAAGAGCTGCCAAAATTAGCCATTAAATGGCGGTTCTCGATCCACGAGCAGCAAAAGTTAATCTTTTTCAAAACAGCGACCGAGTTACGTTCACTATCCTCCCAACGTCTCAAGCAAATATCACCGTATTTAACCGAAAAGAAAGTTAGAGCGGGAACTAAAATTGCTGCCAAAGATGAGAATATGCGATTTTGGCTGAGAAATGGTCAGATCAAAGACCAAAAATTTCAGTCTGGCGAATCCTGGGGGATGTTGGAGGGCAAAGACTTGTGGGTTGCTCAAACAAACATACTCTTTTATGAGTTATCCCAGGCTAATTGGCAAGTTTTTTCAGAATTAGCGCCTAATTTAGTTAGCTCTTGGGGATACAGTCCTGGTTCTCAATCTAGCCAATTATCTACCACGAGCATTTCTACCAACGTCAACACACTTTCTACTTTTCAGACAGTAGACAGGACAGTAAAGCGAGAAGAAGAACTACAGGTAGAGAGTCAGGAAGTTATTGAGTCAAAGGTTGAGTACCCTAAACCGCTCAAACGTCGCCGTCTCTGGAAAACCTATCCTCATATTGAGCAGCAAAGTTCTTCTGACTGCGGTGCAGCTTGTCTGGCAATGATTAGCAGATATTGGGAGCAATCAGTCAGCATTAATTATTTGCGGGAGTTGATTGGAGTCGGTCGGTCTGGCGCTTCTCTGAAAAATCTGGCTACCGCAGCAGAAAATTTGGGATATCATGCCCGACCTGTACGAGCCAGCCTGAGCAAAGTAATTGAGCAGAAAAATCCTTGGATTGCTCACTGGAATGGAGAACACTATGTTGTTGTTTACCGAGTTAAAAATAACAAGTTTCTAATCGCTGACCCCGCTGCGGGGAAATTTGAAGCATCTCGTACCGAATTTCTCGCCTGCTGGACAGGATTTGCGCTGCTGCTAGAGCCAACCGAAAACTTAGCTCAAGCACCGACCGAAAAGCGATCGCTGACCAGATTTTTTGCTCTCTTACTGCCATATCGCTCTGTCGGCTTGATGATTGTCCTGGCTTCTTTTTTGATCCAGATTTTAGGTCTAATTTCTCCCTTATTTACCCAAATCATTCTCGATCAGGTAGTGGTGAATCGTAGCCAATCTACCTTAAACGTCTTGGTGATTGGAATGCTGATGTTTGGGGCTTTGGGCATTGGTTTATCTGCAATCCGCAACTATTTACTGAGCTATCTGGCCAATCGTCTCGATCTGACGATGATTACGGGATTTATTAATCATGCACTCAACTTACCCCTCAAATTTTTTGAATCTCGTCGTGTAGGAGACATTATTACTAGGGTTCAAGAAAATCAGAAAATTCAGCAGTTTTTGATCCAAAACGTGATGCTTTCGTGGCTAGATTTCGTCACAGGATTTATCTATCTTGCTCTGATGCTCTATTACAATTGGCAGCTTACAGCCATGATTTTGCTGCTAATTCCGCCGATTGTCTTATTAACTCTCGCTGCAACCCCCTTACTGCGCAAAGTTTCCCGCGAGAGATTTAATGCAACTGCCGATCAAAATTCCTCTTTAGTCGAAATGATGACCGGAATTTCTACCGTTAAGGCAGTCACGGCAGAAAAAGACCTGCGCTGGCGTTGGGAAGAATTGCTGACTCGTCAATTAAATGTGCAGTTTAAGGGTCAGAAGTTGGCAATCAATCTCGGATTACTGAGTGGCATGATTAACTCGATTGGGGGAGCGGCTCTACTGTGGTATGGAGCAAGTCTAGTGATTCGAGGCGATTTGAGTATCGGTCAGTATGTGGCTTTTAATATGATGAAAGGCTACATCATTAGTCCCGTTTTAGTTTTAGTGGGATTATGGGACGAACTACAGGAAGTATTAATTTCGGTAGAACGTCTTAATGATGTTTTTGACGCAAAAGTTGAAGAATCTCCTCAGTCCAATAAGCTCGTTTTACCAAGATTAAAAGGAGATATTGAGCTAGATAACGTTACTTTTCGTTATGACGGTGATGAAGATGCTAACGTCTTACAAAATATTAGTTTGAACATTGAGGCAGGGCAAACCGTGGCGATTGTTGGTCGTAGCGGTTCGGGAAAAAGTACCTTAGTGAAACTGATTCAGGGTATGTATGCGCCGACAAATGGCAGTATCTCTATCGATGGGCATAGTATCCAGCACGTATCGCTTTCATCTTTGCGATCGCAAATGGGAATTGTGCCTCAAGATTGCTTTCTGTTTTCTGGCACAATCCTGCAGAATATTACCCTGTATCGACCAGAATATACTTTAGAACAGGTAATTGCTACCGCTAAAATTGCCGAAGCCCATGCCTTTATCCAGGCTTTACCGTTAGGATACAGTACCAAGGTTGGCGAACGAGGAGATAACCTTTCTGGGGGACAACGTCAGAGAATTGCGATCGCCCGTTCTTTTTTAGGTAATCCACCGATTTTGGTTTTGGACGAAGCGACTAGCTCTTTGGATACAGAGTCGGAAAGACGTTTTCAAGAAAATCTGACTCGCCTATCTCGACAACGAACAACCATCATCATTGCCCATCGTCTCTCGACAGTAATGAACGCGGACTGCATTGTTGTCTTAGATCGAGGTTTAATTGTTGAGCAGGGTACTCACGAACAGCTAGTTGC
>JBCBEA010000244.1:0-6284 GCA_038529195.1 Cyanobacteria bacterium J06600_6 | reverse complement strand
ATCACCTTTCTGATCCAGCCACGATGAAAAAGTTTTCAAACGCTGACTCAAGCTGCTCAGATAAAAATAATATTTTTTGATCCAAAGCAATAACTCTTTCAAACTTAGGTTCTATATCTTGGCTATGGATTTTTAAGTAGCAATACTTTCTCAAACCTAACAGTACACCACCACTCTTAAGCTGCATACAGGCGCAACTAGCAAGACCATTTTAAAAAAGTTCTAGATACCAATCTCTAGATTTAACAATCTATAGTATTAAGCTCTAGATATTAGGTTTGTTTTGATTATCAACGGCGAAGAAAAGGACGTAGTAAACGATTTTCCTTTTTTGTTCCCCCGTCATCCGAATCGTCTTTATCATAACTTTGATAGTAATCGTAGTAAGAATAGGAATAATAATTGTGACCCTTGCCAATAAAATTGGCGACAAAACCACCAATATGGCAATCAGTTCCTCGCAACTGCTCTAAAGCTCGGTGAATACCACCACGATTAGCACGGTCAATACCAGAAACAAAAATTAGACTGTCTACTTGGGAAGCTATAGTTTGGGCATCCGCCATCAGACTAGCTGGAGGAGTATCAATTAGAATATAGTCATAAACTTCCTGCCACTCAGCAATCATTTCCTTCATTTTGGGAGAATTTAGCAGAGCTACAGGGTTGGGGGTTTTGGGTCCTGCAGTCAGAATATGTACGTTCTCAACTGCGCCTGGCTGTATTAACTCTAGCCAACTATATTCCATGGCGATCGCCGTACTCAGTCCCTGTTCGTTAAGCTGTTGGCTCAATTTATGAATTTTTGGTTTTCTCAAATCAGCATCCACAATCAGCACCTTTAAGCCTAAGTCTGCGAGAACTAAACCAAGATTATAGGTAACGGTACTCTTACCTTCACCAGCATTAGCTGAAGTAATAGAAATAGTTTTAATTCTGCCAGTTTTATTAACTAAGTAACGCAGATTCATCGCTACAGATCGTAGAGATTCGGTAAAAGCAGAATAACCATAGCTAGATGTCAACTGACTGTCTGAAGCTGAAGTAATTGTCGGGGCAGAAACCTTTGGTACAGCACCAAGCATGGGTAATTCGGTAATACGACGAATTTCTTCTACCTGTTTGACTCGGCGATCAAGACGTTGGAGTAACATTGCGGTCAATATGCCTGAAATGCCTCCAGCAACCAAAGCTAATAACGTTCCTTTTGTTTTGTTTGGCGAAATAGGCGCATCGGGTAACAAAGGAGGCTCAATGATTTGCCAAGGAGCATTTTCTTGCGCTTTAGAAATTTCTAATTCCTGTTGTTTTTCTAAGAGAAAATTAACGGTTTGGGATTTAACTTTAAGCTGTCGTTGAAGTTCTCCAAAATTTTGCTGTAATTTTGGCAGCTGGCGAAAATTTTTTAATACCTCGGTTTGAGCGCGCTCGACGCCCTTAATTCTAGCTCTGACTCCTACTAAGGCTGTTTCTAGCTGAATTAGCTGATTAGTTAAAGTTTGTCTGATGCCCTGTTCTTCTCTCACGGGAGAAGCCTGATTAACATCCATATCTTCGACGGCATCACCAATATTTTCTCGCGCCCGTTTCTCTAACAGCTTCTGCATAGACTCTTGGCGATCGCGCAAATCAAGCAGTATAGGATGGTTGCGATTAAATTTCGCACTTTTTTGAGCATACTCCGTCTCAATCTGGCTTAAATTATTAGCCAAATCTTGATAAACTTCATCTTCACTTAGCACTGCATAGGCGAAAGCCTGTTCGGGATCTTGCTGTACTTTATTAAGTTGATTGCGAACCTGTTCGTATTCTTGCTGTTTAGCATTTAAATCGGTCTTTGTATCTTTAGCTAATTGCTCTAATGATTGTTTTTGTTCGCTGAGCTTAATTGCATAAGCATCAGGATTGACCATCCCATAGTTTTGGCGAAAATCCCTGACTTTTTGGGTTACTTCTTCCAATTCCTCTTGAGCCTGAGGCAACTGTTCGGCGATGAACTCAACTCCATTAGCTGCCTGCGATCGCTGTCTATTCAGACTGTATTCAACGTAGGTCGAACCTAAAACTTCCAAGATTGCCTGAGATTTTTGAGGATCGTCATTGACATAGGAAACAATCAAAACATCTGCATCCCCTGATTGCTTGATTAATAAATTGTTTCGCACCTCTTTCATGGTCAGGTCTTTGAATACTTCTGGCTGAGCATCGATGGCGCTTGAAACCAAAGAATAGCTGCGCAGAATCTCAATTTCAGTTGAAAGATCGTCGGAATCATATAGCTGTCCCGCAATACCATCCTCTGGGAGAATCGAGGCACTCTGTTGTTTTTTATCGAGTAAAATCAGCGTTTCCGATTCATATAGGGGCACTTGTAAAATTGTTCCCAGAAAAATCCCCGCAAAGACTGTTGATGCTACACCTAGAGCTGGCTTCCAGCGTTTTTTTAATGCTTGGAATAGCTCCGATACTAAAAAGCTATCTTCCGTATATTCGTAAGAAAGGCTTGATGGTTCGAGGTCGATCAAATCTTGTTCGATTAAATTTACCAACTGACCTTTGTTCATTTTTGAATAATCCAACAAAAATTGGTGTTCAAATAACTGAATATTTAATATGCAGTTGTTTTCTATATTTGTCAATCAAATGTGGTCAGATTAAAAGCATTATTTTAATTTTTTGAAATTTATATTGTAGGCAATATGGTTTCTTGAAAAAAACACGAGCAAAACAAGTTTGTTTTTTTTATAATTACTTGCCAATCAATCGAAAGTAATTTAGATTACGTTCATAAGGTAACTAAGATTACTTTCATTATTGTCTTTGTCTAGACATGAGTATCATAAGCATGCAAAATCAATCTAACTTTGTAATTTGACTTACAAAGTCAGTGTTAATTAACTGTTAGTTTTCGAGAAGTAAATAAGTGTGATCACGTATATTTGTGGATAAAACAAAAGATACAAGAGAAAATACTTAATTATTATTTATTGTTCTTATATTTTTAATCATTTAGCTGAAAGACATGCTAGATAAAAACGCAAATGTTTATGGTCGAGTTAGTAACTCGATCTTCACACAATATCAAAGTGAAAATGATAGTAAAACTCAAAGACTGTCAATAATCACTCAGTTTTATCCACCAGATTATGCAGCTACAGGTCAACTAATTCAAGAATTGGCCAGGCAGTTAGGAAGTCATAATATCAAAACCAGTGTCTTTACGGGTCAGCCAGGATACGCTTTCTCTCAAGAAAATGCTCCAAACAAAGAAATTTCTCGTCAAGTAAAAATTAAGCGTACAAGAACTACTAGGTTCTGGTCGAAGCGCGTGCGAGGAAAAACTCTTAATGGCATTTTATTCTGCCTAAGAGCCAGTTTGCACATATTAAAACATAGGCGGAAAATAGATACCTTGCTGTTAACTACTGCACCCCCCTTTCTTTCCGCTATTGGCTACTTTAGCAATTTGTTGTTAGGCATTCCCTATATATGTTTGGTATACGACCTATATCCTGATGTTGTTACAGAACTAAAAGTTTCTAGTAACGATAGTGTGATCGTGAAGATATGGCGCGGGGTAAATAAAAGAGTATGGGGTAAAGCAGAGCATATTATTGTTCTTAGCTCGACTATGAGAGATCGATTGATAGGTGGCTATCCCAATTTAGAAAGAAAAGTGAGCATAATTGAAAATTGGGCAGATCCCAATCAAATTAAGCCTCTTGATAAAATGCAAAATTGGTTTGCCCAAGAACACAAAATTGATAATAAATTTACGATTTTGTATTCAGGCAATTTGGGTCGCTGTCATGATGCACAGACAATTTTAGCCACGATGAAATTGCTGCAAAATGACCCAGTACAGTTTGTATTTATCGGTTCGGGAGCGAAGTATGAAAATTGCCGTCAGCAAACAATAGATTGGGGCATCCATAACTGCTTGTTCTTGCCTTTTCAACCAAAAGAAGTATTGCCTTTTTCTTTGACTGCCTGCGATTTGGCTCTGGTAAGTATTGCTTCTGGTTTGGAAGGTGTTGTTGTACCAAGTAAATTATATGGCGTTATGGCAGCAGGAGTGGCGGTCGCTGCTATTTGTGAGCCTCATTCATACTTGCGACCCCTGCTCGATGGCTTGGGATGCGGAGCCTGTTTTGATAATAACGATGCCGAAAAACTAGCAGAGTTTATTCGCAATCTTGCGACCTGCCCCGAGCGGGCGAAAGAAATGGGGAGTAATGGGCGAAAATATTTGCTCGATAACTGTACTCCTCAAATTATTGCTCGGCAATACGCCCGAGTGATTAAAGATGATCAGATGGAAAGCATTTCTAGTAAAACGTCCAAATCTTCTGAAATTTTAAACACCTAAATATTTAAGATGATGAAAAATGACATCATGAGTCTTCAGGCTCTATCTTTTCTTGCTTTGTGGGTCCTTAATTCACAAGCAGCATCGGCTCAAGTAAATAATCCCGATTCATCGGGAACGGTTGGAGATACATTTTCCAATAATTTGGATGCTATCAGACAAGAAAAATTGATTGCACCCTTATCAGTTAACCAATCATTCGGAATACCTCAGGCAGCACCTCCCTCACCAGGTTCGACTATTGGTGTCCCCTCTGCTTATGGAGCGGGTTGGGGCAATGTTTTTGCTGGTTTCTCTGGAGCTTTGACTAATGGAAATGAAGACGTTGCTGCGTCTGTAGGTATGGGCTTTGGCGATCCTCAAAAAACAGTAGGGTTTGAGGTAGGCGTAGGGTTTGCTGGCTTAACGGGCGACAATGCAGGCGCAGGACTAATTGGCATCAAACTTCATCGTGCTATCAACCAAAGTACTAGAGTAGCCTTGGGATGGTCAAACGCTCTGAAGTGGGACATTGGTTCGCCAGAAAACACTTTCTATGGCTCTATGACCCGCCGTTTTGAGCTGCAAAAAAACAAAAAAAACAAGCTTCCTTTGACCGCAACATTAGGATTGGGTACGGGGGGATACCGTTCTGTTGGTGCGATTGAAGCAGGAAATAATGCTGCTAATCTTTTTGGCAGTTTGGGGTTAAAAATTATTCCTCAAACATCTCTAATTTCTTCTTGGACAGGAAGCCAGCTAAATATAGGAACTTCTCTTTCTTTATTTAGAAGTCCTGTTGTCATTAATGTCGGAGTCACAGACGTTACGGGAAATCGAGGAAATTCTGATGACGATGAATTATCTCGTACGGGATTTTTGTTTAGTACTGGATACGCCTATAGCTTTTAATTAATTGAAAAATTATGTCACTCATGAAATATACAAAATTATCTCCAGCTTTGAACTCTTGCTTGCTTAGTGGTTTCTTATTACTTTCATTCTTAGGTACAGTTGCTCATAGCCAAACTCAAGAATCGGTTATTCCTGAAAGCGATATCACAGATGCTAGCAGTAGTGTAGGCGACATCGGCTCTGATGGTGGTGGTACGACTAGTGGAACAAGTACAGGCGGGAATAACTCTGTCTCGGTACCCGCAGTCAACGATGCTGCTGCCGATATTACTACAGAATTGGATGCTGGAACTGTTGATGTTACTACTCCAGAGGGAGCTCCAATAGAAGTTTCTGCGGATGTTCAGCAGAGTGTGGCAGATGTCGCTGCTAGTGGTGGTGCAACTACGACACCAGGTGCAGCTAAGGTTTCTGCTGGCGGTACTGAAATTTCTGTTAACGGTGTAGGAGGTGTCGCTGGTGGAATATCTGCAGCGATAGATAGTGGGGGCAGTGAAGTTGTTGTTGAAAGCGACCAGGCTACTGTTACCTGTACAATTGAACCGCAGACTATTTCAATCTTAGAGAACAATGTATCAAAGCTTGCTTCTGTTCCCTCAAATAAATCTTTAAAGTTGAAGAGTGAGAAAACTCCTCAACTTGATAGCAAACTATTAACCGTCAAAGTAGAAGCTTTTAATAAAACTACTTTGGAAACTAACGTATACAAATTAACTGGCGAGCTAGAGGTGGTTAAATCAGCAGCAGGAGCGATTACAGCTCTATCTCTGGGGGGAGCTTCTAAAGCGAATATCGATCTCGCCAATTCAATTATTTTCAACACTAAAATTCAGCCAGAAAATTTAGTGGATTTAATGCTTAATTATCAAGGTTTACTGAGTAATTCTTCAATGAGTGAAGTTGAATCAGAACCTAGTCAACCAGGAGTTAATTTTGTCAAATTAGAAAATGCGATCGAGGCTCACAATCAAATAATTACCAACACAGAACCAGAAGTATTCAAAGAACTGATGAATAACGG
>JBCBEA010000243.1:0-6303 GCA_038529195.1 Cyanobacteria bacterium J06600_6 | reverse complement strand
ACCATGTACGAAGAGATCGCCGAATTCTATGATGTGCCTGCAATTCATGTCGCTGAATACGTTGAATCTAATTTTAAGGATGACGAAATCTTAATTGAGAAATTGTTTAAAGATTTCGTGCATAATACTCCCAAAGGAGGAGAATTTATGGCAACCTATATTGCCAAATCTTTGAATAAACTCCTCTCAGATAGTCTTCAGCTACCCTTACAGCAACAGGACTATAAAGATTGTCTTTATTCCAATATCTACGCGACAGGCAAAGTAGTTGCTGTTGATGAGTCGATGATTACAGGAGCGAGCCAGTATCAGATTGGCTGGTTTGAAGATCGGCTTCTAGAAAAGAAATATCAGTACTATCAAATTGATGCCGACAGCCAGTTTGAATTCATTATCAAAGGTAAGCTGATGGCAATTATGACCATTATTGGTCGAGAATCGGGAATTGCCGAACTCATCACCCCCGAACATACCTGGGAATATCCTTTTTGGGATACTCATTGCCATTACGATCGTCTGCATGCCCGACCAATTTATCGTTCATTTGATGAATATACCCCTGTAACTATCAAGCTAACCGAGAGATTACCCGACTACTCTACCTGTCGTCGCCAGCTCGAAAATCCCACAGAGATTGTCAAAGATTTAAAAATTGTCGGGCTTCTAGTTTGTGGAGAGGTACAGTCATTTGTGACAAGTTAAGATTGTGTCCCACAGGGATAAGCTGCGCAAATATTGTTTGTACCACAAGGGCATAACATCAAATCATTTTAAGCTCTTGGCTTTCAGCGCAGCGCATTCGCGCATATGCTTGCGGTATCCCTTTAGGGACAAAGGCGCATAGTTCGCCGCATGTTCGTCGTAAAACGACTGGTAAGACTTTGCCTTACGCGCTATTAGCTTTTGAGAAATTCTCGACTTATTTTATTGAAGAACTAGCGATCGCCAAATATGAAAAGATAATCTCAATATTTGGCTATTTCTGGCACTATTGAACTTAGACTGCGGGGCTAGTTAAAGACTGAGGATCAAATTCTAGCTCAAACTCCTTAGCAAATTGAGCAAAGGAACGACTCCAGTTTTCCTGGGTTGCTGCTGAATTGTACTGGCGCGATCTCTCCAAGTAAATATCTCTCTGGGTAGCATGATCCTCTAGGTGCATCAACCAGGCTATAAATAACAGCGAATTATACTGAGCATCAGGCTTGAGTACCTGCATCCAGTCCATAGTTTCTTCACTGGCAAAGAAGTTATTCACTAGCAGTTCGACACTAGCAGCAAAATCGTCTGGTTCGCCAATTTGAATCTTACTGGAGGAAGAATAAGCACAGGTGGATCGCTCACACCAGCCACCCAGACACCCTTTGAGCGCGAGGCGTAAGACTAAATCGGTCTTGGCTATTTCAAAGTAGCTCAGTTGAGCGTTAAACCCGCCGACGATCTCCAGATAGGCGCGACGGAACATAACGGCGCTGAGGGGAAATTTTTGCCAAAGTTTCCAGAGCTTCCAAATGTGCAGTTCTTCAATATCCAACTTCGGTAAACTCGACCAAGGTTTTACCTCTGCGGTAAGATCTCCCTGTTCGTCTAATGTTTGCCAACCACTACTGACCATTTCAACTGAACCTCGTGCATCGAAACAGGCGATCTGCTGCTCTAGCTTATCAGTTAAAAACCAGCTATCGGCTTCGAGAAAAGCAACTAGTTCTCCCTTTGCCTGTTCAATACCGTAGTTATAGGCGGTTAAGATATCCTGGCGCTCTTGGTTAATACATCTAATCGAGTCACCGTAGGCTGAAACTAGCTGCTGGGTATTGTCAGTTGAACCATTGTTAATGAGGATTAGTTCCCAATCTTGATAGCTCTGATCGACGACACTGTCGATCGCCCGTTTAAGAGTCTGAGCCTGATTGTGAGTCACCATGACAACGCTCACTCGTGGTGTAGCGGTCGAGCGATCGCTAATAAACTGTTTAGTCGAGTCGGCGATCGTGCCAGAGAAATGATATCCCCCTGCAATTTTGTTTAATTCGGCTTCTTTACCGCGACTGGACTCCAGCTTGCCTCCTCGCAGGTGGGCATAATCGTGATTCTGGTGGATTGCCATGACTCCTTGAGTTGCATCTACCACGTCATATTCCCGCTTTAAGGCTGTGTGTACCATCCAGTTATCCCAAGTGGCTCTACCCACGGCAAATTCGGGAATCTGGGCAAAGAGATTGCGAGGGAAGACAAAGTAATCCTTACCGTGAACGCTATGCAGAGAAGCAGTAGCTAAAATCAAATCTTGTAATTCTGCTGACCACTGAGGATTATTAAAGTCAATCGGTGCGATCAAATCAATGTCCCAACGTCGCCCAATTGCCATAAAGCGATCGTACTTTTTGGCAATCTCTAACATGCCCAGCATAAAGTCTTGCAGCAGCACAATATCTGAGTTGACGTAGCTAATTAGTTCATATTTAGCTATCTGCTGGGTGCGTTCAAACATATCACTCAACAAAGGCGTACCAAACTCATTACAGCGCACATCGGGAATATGCTTGATATCAAATTCGGCTGCAATTTCTGCCGTTCCTTCGTCCTCGCCAAACAAAATGATTTCGGGGCGAGGTTCGAGTTTTGTCCAGCTAATAATGGCGTTGCGCTGAATAATATTGATATGACCCTTAAAAGCTTTGGGAATCGCAAAGATAGTCATGTTTTCAGGTTTGACGTCAAGCTTAACCTGAGGCGTAACTACAGGAGCGGTAGACTGAATATCTGGGGCTGGCGATACTATCTTAGCTTTAGGTATTTCAGCCTTGGGTAATTCTGCTCTTAATTCGGCAGGAACTGACCACATTACGTCTTCAAGAGTAACTATTTCATCTAGCAGCGGGTCTCCCATTGAAAATCCTGCCAGCTCATCGAGCAAAACTTTTGCCAGGGGATGATTATATTTTGGTTTTAGGAGACTGTTGAGGATTTTTACTGCTTTGCTTTTTTCTCCCATGCGAGCGATACAAACTGCCTTACCATAGTTTAAGCCAATTAGATCGGGTCTTAATCCCAACGCACGGTCAAACCACTTGAGTGACTGTTTATATTCTTGGGTATTGAGATATCTCAAAGCCAGCTTACGAGCAATACGATATTCTTGTCTTCCGCTGAAGCGAATGCGATCGATCTCTAAGTCTCCCTGGCGGTCTACAGCTAATGAAGTGGGAGGTTGTAACGGAAACTGTACGGGTTCTACAGGCAAGTTGCCAATTTCATCCGTTGACCAGGTATGGTGAGCAGCATCTGCGCCAAAACCAATATTAGAGATTAAATTATTGTTAGCAACCGCGCATAAACCCTGATTAACTAAACAAGCAAAAGTCCAGCCATATCCCCAAGAGTTAAAGCCGTTATAGGTTTGCTCAAAAATATCAGACCAGTATTCCGCTGCTTCAGGATTTTGGAGTAAATTACTCAGCCAGTTGGTTTCTCTCAAGCCTTTCCAAAGCTGCAAGCTGCCATCAAACTGCTTCCAGGCTCGTCTCCAGGTTGCCCAACCCCAATAAAAACTATAGTGTGAAAAATAGTAGCTAGAATCGTTAGCTTGATAGCCGTGGGTATTTTCTCCCGTAATTGACATTACCTGGGGAGTATCTCGATACCGCTCTAGCAGTTCCTCACAGAAGCGGAAAAAACTGAGTTCGGGAACGCAATCGTCTTCGAGAATAATTGCTTCCTCGACAATTTCAAACGCCCAGGTCAAACCGCTGGAAACTCGATTTTTACAGCCTAAATTAACGTCAGAAAAATTGGTGTAAACTTCGCAATCCCAATCAACCCGATCGATGATGGCTCTTGTCGCAGCACATTTTTCTGCCTCTCCTGGCTTATCGGTGCGTGGTCCATCGGCTACTACTAAAAGTTTGGGCGGTTTAACTTGGCGAACCATCTCAAAAACTTGGGCTGTTTGTTCTGGTCTTTTGAATACAAGCAGGATTACAGGAGTGTGGGATTGAAATTCAGACATTGACAAAACCGCGAATATTACAATTTTTTAAAGGTGAGAAATATACAGTACTTCTGGAATGTTTAAACAAAAACTTGTGAAATCTTAGTCGAGTATACAATTTTTACCACTTTTTAAAACGTTTTATTTGAACTAAATCGGTGGTAGAAGGAGCTGATGTAACGGGGGTAAAAAGCACCGCAAATTGACTATCAGTAACAGCTTTCAATTCAATAGTTAGTTTTTTTAGCTGCGTATTTTCAGCTTGTCCCACAGGATTGGGAGATGTGGGCAGAGGTTTCGCACTCATCTGGGAGAAAAAGCCTTTATCTGTCCCTCTAATTTGAGCTAATAGCTGTTTACCATCCTGAACTAGAATCGCGCTACGACGATCTGGGGCAATTTTTATCTCTGCGTTAGTGTGCATAAACCAAAATACGTTAACTGGACTACTAGCCGAGATCTCATCTTGAATAAGAGCCTGATGCCGTTGATCTTGCAAAGCTATACCACGTTTAACCTGGCTCGTTTTCGCAGCATAAGCGGGAGTTAAATCAGCGATCGCATACCCACGCTCTGGTTGGAATTTAGTCCGCACGATTTGGGCTTTGGCATTGATATCTTGATCTGGTTCGCGATCGGGATTGATGATTAAAGTATTTTGCCCTTCTGCTCTCATACGGTAATAATCCCAGCGTTGATCCCATTTATCAAAATAACCAGGCAAACCATAGTCATCGCTACCTAAATCTACTCCCCAGCGCACTCCCAACGCATCTAAAACAAACGTACCCAAGTCGAGATTACCGTGGTTAGCCTGATTGTCTCCTGCTTTAAACGCCAGAAATATGCCATCAGGATTTTGCCAATCACTCCGTAAACTGGCTACCTCAACCGACTGAAAATAGGAATCTAAGGGTAGGGTAGTTAAACTTTCGCCTTCCATTTCTGGCTGATACCAGATTAAATCCATTGCTTCGGGAACGGCGTGTCGTCGAGCATAGCGGGCAAATGTAGGCTGCTTATATCTCTGGGACAGCCAAAACATTTCGGGTGCATCCAGGTTACGGTATTTACTGTCGGCAAAATTAAACGGTAGTCCAAACTGATTGGTTAAATAGATCGGGAAAAATCCCGTTTCGCTAAAACCAGGCAGACGAGATAGACTGAAATCACTACTAAATGAGGTATCTAAGGCTGTAAGCAGCAAAGTATTATATAGAGTCCCGTAGTGCCAATAGATTAGACCCTCTGACCAACCGCCATCGGGAGCATAATGCTGCATCGCTAGGGGAATTTTTTGTAAAGCACTGGCAAGAGCTTGACTGGCGACTTGAGGAAAATCGGGCAAAATAGCGATCGCCCCAATGCCAATTCCTCCGTTACAGACTAAATTCCAGTTATTCTCAACTTCTGTCCAGCGATCCTGCTGTTTATAACCCTGTAGTGCGGGTTCTAAACCTTTAGCGACAATTGTCTTGCGTAGCAGGGATTTCTGGGACTCATTCCACGAATCATAAAGCCAATCATAGGCGATCGCTAGAGCATAAGTCATTTCTGCCGTATCGAGAAAATGAGCGGGATTCCAGTCGGGAAACTGCGCCACCGCCTCTAGTTCCTGCCATGTTTTAGCTAAATATTGTGGCTCATCCGAGAGTAGGTAGACCAAGCCTAAAGTACTGACTCGTTCGACTAAACGTTGACTTACGGGTAATAGCTGCCCCGCACCCACAGTCGTATAGCGAGGCAGTTCGGGATCTCTGGCGTAATAATTCGCTTTCCACTTTAATTCTTGGTACCATTTTTTCATCACCTCATCTGTGACAATTTGCTGCTTTATTTCTCCCAGGCGATCGCTAGAGAGGATCAGACGGGGATGTTCAGCGATCGGCATTGACAGAATTTCCGACTGTTGGGGCAGATTAGCGAGCACAGTTTGTAGAGACACTGTTGCCGAACTGTCCCGTTGCCAAAGAGCAATGCCCTTAATCGGTTTAAGCAGACTGCAGCTGGGGATCAACGTCAGGAAAGTAATCAGACTGACCAGAGATAAAATTAGATACTTTTTGCCTTTTAAAAACAATTCGATCTTCTCCTGCCAAGCAAATCAACTCCAAAATTGTATCGAATTTGCCAAGTTGGTTGCTTTTCTAGCGTTGCTGATTTAAAGTATGAAACCGCAAAGTAATCTGTTGCGCCAAGCGAAGCTTGGCAAGTCGTCGTTAGACGACGATCTGAGGCGTAAGCCTCTGCGCTCTGAGCTCTAAGCTTTTTAGTTCATCTATTTGGTAGTGAAAATTATAAAATCATCCCTA
>JBCBEA010000242.1:0-6322 GCA_038529195.1 Cyanobacteria bacterium J06600_6 | reverse complement strand
GTTAAATAATCTTTAATCCAATTACAGCCATAGCCGAGTAGATCTAGATTACTGATGCGCTCAAGATCCCAGACCATCACGGTCTGATCTTCTCCGCCAGAAATAATTGTTTGCTGCTCAGGATCGAACCGCACCTGCCATACCGCACCATCGTGACCAAATAAAGTTTTGAGTAAAGTACCGTCCCGCTGCCAGAGTTTGATACTGCGATCGCGACCCGCCGTGGCAACAGTTTTACCATCAGGACTAAAGCGAACTCCTCTTAAACCTTCTTCATGTCCCTGGAGTTCAATCTCCATCTTACTCCTAATTAAATTTTCCTTTAACTTTTCTGCTGCCGATTCTTTCTCAATGCGCCATATTTTTGCGGATGTATCTCGGCTACCAGAGACTAGCCAGTAGGTTTGGGCATTCATCACGGGACTAAAATCTACGGCGATTACTCCTCCCTGATGTTGGGCTAAGGTGTGTAATACTTCTCCCTGAAGATTCCAAATTTTAACCGTATTGTCTAAACTGCCAGAGGCGATTAGCTTACCATCAGGGCTAAAAGCGACGCTGCGAACGGCATCCTCATGACCTGTAAAAGTTTTTAAGACTTTGCCCTGGCTATCCCACAGCTTAACCGTATTATCTTCGCCAGCAGTAACAAATAGCGAACCATCAGGACTATGGGCAATTCTCCAAACTAAGGCTTGATAATTAGCAAGGGTAGTAACCTGAGTAACTTTAGTTGGTTCAATGGGATCAATTTCCCACAGTCGCACCGAACCATCATTATGTCCCGACACCAGAGAACTACCGTCAGGATGATAGCTGACTGCTAAAACTCCCGTCTGTTCTCCCGACCAGGTCGCCAGTAATTCACCCTGGGGAGTAGTTAGTTTAATTGTGCGATCGTCACTAGCAGAAGCAATAATATCTTGGGTTGGATGATAGGCAACATCAATTACCGCTGCTTGATGTCCGTTAAATCTAGTCGAGAGAGGATTAGATGCACGCCATAACTTTACGCCATGACGTTCTCCAGCAGTGGCGATAGTCTTACCATTATCACTGAGAGCCAATCCCCAAATTCTCTCGCTGTCGTCTTTAATTGTCTTGACCAAGCTACCGTCACTACGCCAAATTTTAATTGTTTCGTCCCAACTGACAGATGTAATGTGCTGCCCGTCAGCACTAAACTGTAGACTGCTAACGGTATTTTGATGTCCTGGGAGTACATGCTTTAACTTGCCGTTCAAATTAAACAGTTTAATCCTGCCATCATGACCACCGACGGCGATTGTTCGCTCTGGCTGAGGACTAAATGCCACGGTTCGGATATCATCTTGAAAATCATCAATAATCAACAAAGGCTGAGGCAATATTTTTTGATCTTTTATTTTCCAGAGTTTGACGGTGCGATCGTTGCCTGCGGTAACCAAGAGCTGGGTTCGATCTGTTTCCCTAATGGGACTAAAAGCTAAATCGTGGATTTCCTGATTATGAGCCTCGACCGAACTAAGTAATTTACCGTCTCTACTCCAAAGTTTAACGGTGCGATCGCGACTGACGCTGGCAATCATTTGACTATCGGGACTAAATTCAACTCCTAATACGGCATCTTGATGACCTCGAAGCGTAGTAATTTCCTGTCCAGACTGACTCCAAAGTTTGATGGTGCGATCGCGACTAGCCGTCGCTATTATTGTGCCATCGGGACTAAACTCAACATCCCAAATTCGAGCCTGATGCCCTTGAATGCTTCGCAACAGCACACCATCAGATTGCCATAATCTGAGAATTTTATCCTCTCCCGCCGTGGCAATTTTGCTACCGTCGGGGCTGATATCGACCGAAAAGACGGTACCCAAGTTTTCTTCGAGACGATTATATTCCAACACTCCATATACGGCTTGACGTAAAGCTGATTCCGCCCGCATAGCAGGCTCTTTGACACTCAGAGAATTAAGCGTCTGACGATTTTTTTGAGTAGCTTCAATCGCCTTCAGCAAAGCCTCAAATCGATGGTCAGCCACAAATAAAGACTGAGAAAAACTGCTCAGAGCCTTAACTTCATTAATCCGAGCCTGACCAAATTTTTCCCAAGCTATAACTCCTAAAATAGTCGTGATCGCCAAAGCCGCGCCAATAGTACTCAGCAAAAATCGTTGAGTCCTGGCTAATTTTTGTTCCTGATGCAAACGAACTTCGATCGCCTGGAGACGGTCTAATTCTAATCTTTGTCGCAAAGCTAGCTGTTCTTGTTCCTGAGAAGCAGTGAGAAATTGATATTCTGACTGAGAAATGCTGTTGGTTTTTGCCCAAGCCTGCGCCTCTTGCAGGGTTTTACCTCGCAGCAGCCTAGATTTATCTTTCCCTCCCGACTCTAGCCATAGTCCAGCTTGCTTATCAAAGGGATTTAATTTGATCTGCTGTCTTCTCAGCCAGTGCAGATTAAAAATTTGTTGATAAATACGGTTACGAAATACGAGCCGATCTTGCTGTCTAATGACCAAATTAGATAACAGCAAATCTCTTTGTTCTGGACTTTCATCGGTCTGAATAAATCCTAGCTGCTGAATTTGAATGCTTAAGCCGATTAATCGACTAGCTCTAGTCTCATTTCTTAATAGGCGATCTCGGATTGTTTTTAGGTGTTCTGGCTCGTCCTGAGTTTCCCAGCTCTGAATAATTTTGGTTTGAATGAGGTTTCCAACCCATTGAACTTCTGCTTTTGGGACTAGGCAACTTTGATTTAGATGAGATTCATCAATTGCCAACTTGCATATTTTTTGGGTTAAAAATGGCTGCCCCCCAGTCCAGTTAATAATTTCTTCTAGAACCAGATCTGCATCGGCGAAGCATTCTTGTAAACCTTGAGCAAGAGGTTTGGCTTCGGCACTCGTAAAACCGGATAAAGCGATCGCTGTTCCAATATTAAAAGGAGTGCGACTAGAGTCGCCAATTAGCTCATTGGGAGTAGCTACTCCAAATAAAGCAAAGCTAAGACGCTTAAAATCAGGATTTTCGGCTCTAGCATTGTAGAAGTAGCGGATTAGAGCAAAAAAATCATCGGTATTAAAGTTAAGACTAAGAACACTATCTATCTCGTCAATAAAAATGACAATTTTATCCGCCTTAATTACATGTAAAACTACATCACTGATAAACAAATTAAGATGTTGAATTGGCGTTAGTTCGGCATGCTCTTGCCACCACTGCTTTAAGGAGACTTTGTCGATTAGATTTAAACCGCGCCAAATTTCTGAGGCGATACTCTTATACCATTGCAGAGGTTCGATCGACTGACTACCAATGTTGGTCATATCAATCGATACGCAGGCAAACTTCTGTTGTTCTAGACGGTTTTTAACCTGAACTCGCAGACTAGATTTGCCCATCTGGCGACAGTTAAATACATAGCAGAACTCTCCCCGAGATAGAGCTTCAAATAGATTTCGATCTGCCTGTCGCACCACGTAGGTTGAAGCATTAATGTTGAGGCTACCACCTACCTGATATTCGGACATGAGTATCAATCTTGATCGTTAGTGACTATCTTATTGTCCATCTTAAGCTCAATCAAAGTTAACTGCATTCAACAGAAAAGGTAACAAATAGCAGAAGATCGCCCAACAGTTGCTGAACGACAACTACAAATGGTTTCGTTCCTACCACGAGAGCATCACACGTAGATAACTTGATATTAGTAAAGCTCTGCGCCTGTAAATTTCTTAACCTGTTTGGCGTTGGCTGATTCTCCACAGCTTCGAGGAGTCGGAAAAATTTTATTCGGATTAGCCAGTCCCTTAGCATTTAGGGCAGTACGCACATACTGCATGGTTGCCAAGTCGTTAGTGTTAAACATGTAGGGCATATAGCAGCTTTTATCTGCGCCAATACCATGTTCTCCCGACAAGCTGCCTCCCGCATCAACGCAGAGCTTGAGAATTTCTCCGCCAATTTCCTCTACTGTTTCAAACGAGCCTGGGACAGAATTATCATAAAGAATCAAAGGATGCAAGTTGCCGTCTCCCGCATGAAACACGTTGGCAATTTTGTAACCATAGCGATCGCTAAGGGCATTGATTTCACTCAACACCTCTGCCAGCTTAGTACGAGGAATCACGCCATCCTGTACAAAATAATCAGGACTCATCTGACCCGCAGCAGCAAAAGCAGCCTTTCTGCCTTTCCATAGCTTGGCACGAGTATCAATATCATTGGCGGTGGTAATGCCCGTCGCCTGATGCTGCCGACAAATAGCTTCTACCCGCTGTTTATAAGCCTTAACTTCAACCTCTAAGCCGTCTAGCTCAACTAACAACACGGCTTCCGCCTGGCGATCGTAACAGCCCGTGCTAACAATGTCTTCTACGGCATTAATGCTCAGATTATCCATAATTTCCATGCCCGCAGGAATAATCCCCGAACTGATAATCTCTGCCACCGCAGCCCCAGAAGCTTCCACCGTCGGAAAGTTTGCCAAAACCACGCAGACAGATTCAGGACGCTTGAGAATGCGCAGCTTAATCTCGGTAGCGATCCCCAAAGTGCCCTCTGAACCGACAAATAAACCCGTTAAATCATATCCAGGCATTTCCGTCGTCGCACCACCGACATCAATAATGTCTCCTTCAGTGGTCACAATTTTTAAGCCCAAAACGTGATTGGTAGTCACCCCGTACTTAAGACAGTGAACTCCCCCCGAATTCTCCGCCACGTTACCGCCAATCGAGCAGATAATTTGGCTGGAAGGATCGGGAGCATAGTAAAAACCCGCTCCGCTTACTGCTTGAGTCACCCAGTTGTTAATTACCCCTGGCTGCACGGTAATACAGTGATTATCGAGGTCTTGAGTCAGAATTTGATTCATGCGAGCGGTAACAATTAACACCCCTTCTCCGTGAGGTAATGCGCCACCAGACAAACCTGTCCCTGCTCCTCTGGCAACCCAGGGCAGGTCGTGATCGTGACAAATTTTGACCGCTGCTGCCACCTCTTCTGTGGTGCGAGGCAATACAACCAGAGCAGGACGCTGACGATAGCTTGCTAAACCATCACATTCGTAGGTAAGTAATTCTTCTTTACGCCGAATGACCCCGTCTTTACCAATAACTGCTTCTAGCTGACGAATAATTGGCTGCCACTGATCTTGCTTGGGGGAGAAAAGCTTACTTAATACCATTGCACCTGTGTAGTCGCGATCATTTACCTCTAGTTAATTATCATATCTAACCCAGAGAAAGCTTGAGTCTAGATCTTCTTCATTCCTCATCTTTTCTGATACTGCCGTCGGCTTCAATCCAAATAAGCTGCTTGATGCGACAAATTTGGGCATATTGCTTAATTTCTGCCTCCGAGCGATCGCTTAACTGGACTTCTACTTTGACCGACTTTTCTGCTCTCAGTTGGCGAGCATATTGCAGAGCTGCTGCTGCTGCGTTAGAGGCTGTGGGAATAACTAAACAGTCACTACTAGGAGCTTCTTGAGGCAGTTTATCGGTAGAGAGGAGACAGGAGTGTAAATCTTCGATTGAAAGAGAAAAACCGATGCCTGGAGACGTTTTCCCTTGAGGGTCATATAGTCCTAGCAGGCGATCGTAACGTCCACCTTCGGCGAGGATATAGGATTGATGGTCTTGGAAACTTACTGCTTTAAAGACAATACCCGTATAGTAATCAAAAGTTTGCAGCAAACTAAGATCCAAAGTCAGAGGTAACGGCTGCTGCGAGCTACTGTTAAGCAGCTCAATTAAAGACTTGAGGTTATTCACCGTTGTTTGTGCCTCGCTGCCTAGATTGAGGGCTGAGAGCTTATTTAAAACCGTTTCAGGCTTGCCTCGCAGATCGAATAACATTAACGCCTGCTGTTTCAAATCGGGAGCCAAGTCTAAACTTTCGAGAGTAATACGGTCTAAATTAGCGATACAGTTGCGCACCTGCTGTCTTATCGCTTCAGGAAAGGCGGCTAAAAGAGATCGCGTTAATCCTGCTTCTCCGAGTAAAATCGACCAGTCGGGAATGCCTAGATCGTGCAGACAGTCGGCTAATAAGAGAATGGTTTCCGCATCAGCCAAGACCCCCCCTGCAAATAATAGTTCAACCCCTGCCTGATAAAACTCTAGCTGGCGACCATGATGACTAGAAGCTGCATTCCGAAATACATTGGCACGATAACAGAGTCTTTGCGGATCGATGTTGCCTGCCATACGGGTAACTGCAGCACGAGCGATCGAAGCGGTAAGTTCGGGGCGTAAGCCGAGAGAATTTTCACCGTTGTCACGCAGTTGAATGACTCGATCTGGTTTAATTGCTCCCCCTGCCGTGAGCGTAT
>JBCBEA010000241.1:0-6325 GCA_038529195.1 Cyanobacteria bacterium J06600_6 | reverse complement strand
GGTAGCCCTGGGCTACCTGAAGAAATCCCAGTGGTACAATTGTACCGTTTCGTAACTGAACCGATCGCTGTAGTTCCGGATTTCCGTCAAGCAGTTTTTGTTGACGGTTAATTTTGAGAATTAAAGCTTTAGTCAAATTGTATTCTTGGGAGATCTGAGCAAATAGCTTCTGAAAACGTTCTAAATCCTCTGGTTGAGATAGTTCTTTAACGTAGTGTTCGGCAATTTGCAGGTCTACTTTAGCCAGAGTCATTTCAACCTTGGAAATTACGACTCGAAAGAAAGGCCACTTGACATAAAAATACCGCAGTAAATCGAGATTCTTTTCGGGTTCTTGCTCTAAAAAGCCCTGGAGCGCCGAACCAACACCATACCAGGCAGGTAGTAAGAAACGACTTTGAGTCCAGCTAAATACCCAGGGTATGGCTCTCAGGCTGCTCATATCTTTCTTTTTATTTGCGCCGCCTTTACCTGGACGCTTCGAAGGACGAGAACCAATCTGCAGCTGACTGATGACGTCCACAGGAGTAACAGAATGGAAAAAGTCGACGAAATCCTCTTGTTCGTAAATCAAGGCGCGATAGACAGTACGCGATCGCGCGGAGAGTTCTTCCATAATCTGATTCCAAGGCTCAACCCGATCAAATCCACTACCTAGCAGACTAGACTGAATTACCGCCGTAGTCATTGTTTCTAGGTGGTAAAGAGCCAGTTCGGGTAAAGAATATTTAGAAGCCAAAACTTCACCCTGTTCGGTGATTTTGATTCGACCCTGAATCGTATCTGTCGGCTGCGCCAAGATTGCGGAATAGGCAGGACCACCTCCACGACCAACCGAACCGCCACGTCCGTGAAAAATTCGCAGGGAAATGCCGTATTCAGCTGCTACCTTTTGCAAGGCTCTTTGAGCTTTATGAATCTCCCAGTTACTGCTCAAAAAACCAGAATCTTTGTTGCTATCAGAATAGCCCAGCATAACTTCCTGTAGATTGCTCGGCTGTAAGGGTCTGGCACTAGTAATGATAGCTTCATCCTGTTTGGCAGAAACATGCTCATATCCGCCCGCTAGAGAAGCACGATAGAGAGGTAGTTCAAATAATTCCCGCATCACTTCAGGGGCGCGTTTTAAATCTTCTACTGTTTCAAATAAAGGTACGATCCTTACGGAAGTGTTGCAGGTAGCAGGGTCATATAGCCCTGCTTCTTGCGAGAGTAACAGCACTTCTAAAACATCGCTGACAAAGTTGGTCATGCTGATGATGTAGGTTTTGCAGATTTTAATGCCAAATTCCTGCTGTAAGATCCGTAGCATCCGAAAAGTTTCGATGGTTTCACAGGTCGTCTCAGAAAAGGGCATTTCTGAGGGGATTAGGGGACGACGAGTTTTTAATTCTTGAATTAACCATTCTGTCTTTTGGGCTTCAGACAGTTCATCGTAAGGTTGAGGTAAAACCTGGAGATAGGCAGTAATCTCAGAGATTGCGTCACTGTGACGAGAAGAGTCCTGACGAAAATCTAGCTCGACTAAACTAAAGCCAAATACTTCTGCCTGCACGATTAAATTATCCAGTTCTCGACATTGAAGGCTTGTTGCTGCCAAGCTAGACTGCATCAGCTTTAATTCCGCAACAAATTCATCCCCATTTTGATAAACATTGTCGGTTTTGACCTCTGAAATTGCCTGTCTATCTACTGTCGAAGATAAAATTCTGTTTCTCTCCATCGTATTGCGCAGGCGTTGAGAAATATAGGCTAGCTTGAGACGGTAAGGCTCTTGACGGTAGCGGATTGCTAACTCATGGTAGATATCTGACATTTTTTGCTGATCTTGTTCGAGGGAGTCGAGAAGATCTTGCTGTACATCACTCCAGTGCAGAGAAAGGCTCAATATTTCTCGTAGTTGGGCGATCGCATCGAGATATTTGCCAATGACAATTTGACGCTGGTAGCAGGCAGTTTCCCAGGTAACCTGAGGGGTGACAAAAGGATTCCCATCACGGTCGGAACCAACCCAAGAGCCAAAATAGCAAAAATTATGGGTAGGAGCAATTAGATTAGGAAAAGATGCGCCGAGAGACTGTTTGAGTCGAGATGCTAGCTGGGGAATGACGTCAAATAAAACTTCTTGAAAATAGTGTAGAGAATAATCAACCTCATCTAAAACCTTAGGTTTAAATTGATGAAGTTCATCGGTGCGCCACCAAAGGCGAATTTCTTCTGTTAGTTGAGCCACAGCCTCGTTTGCTTCCCAGGAAGATCTTTGCCCGACTTCCTGCATTGCCTCTTCTGCAATATCTAGCTGCTCCAAAATTTGCGAAATACGACGCTGTTTCTTCCGAATTGTATGACGGACGATTTCGGTTGGATGAGCCGTAAAGACCAAGCGAATATCTAGCTGATCTAAAAGTCTTTGGAGCATCAGAGGTGGCATGTTGATTTCCTTCAGATAGGGAAATAGCCAGTGAAATAGCCCTGCCTGATTGCTGCTGGAAATACTGGGTTCAATCCAGTCTTCGGCTAGTTCTGCTGATAATTCTGGTTGATTGACCTTACTCTTTGTCTGTTCATGATCCGTCAGATTGGTAACGCGCCGAGCTAATTTTTGTTCGCGAGATTCGTAGTGCTGTTCAACAATGTTGTTGAGCTGGAAATAGAGGGCAAATGCTCTTGCTCCTTGAATCGCATCATCAAGGCTTAATTTTTCAATGAGCTGCGGTACTGAAGACTGGGGAAACGTCTCTGTTACCTGTCCTTCCGCCGAAGGCAGAGAACGCATTTTCTGAAGCAGATCGAGCATCTCCTGACCACACTCAGAACGTAATACAGACTCCCAGAGGTCTTCAATAAGTTTTTGTCGATGGCGCAGTAGTAGGTGGGACGTATCAACCACATTAATCTCTTCTGGATTTGTGATCGAAGATTGAACAACCGAACTCATAAAAACCTCTGCTTTATGTGAATGAATCGAAAATTATACGAATGTAGTTGTGGTATTAAGAGACTAAGCTAATATCTCTTTTGATGGGGCAAACTCTACTGGCTGCAAAAAATCGCCGTAGCTTTTGGGTCAACTAGTTATTTGATATCTAAGGCTCTTTAGCTTTTTATATCAACGGTCAAAATTGGGAAAATTTAGAATGGGTAGGCGTTCCGAACGAAATATTTCCTCACTAGCTTTGCCAAATTCCGTCATAAATTCTGCCAAAAGATATAGGCATAAAATACTCAAGATAAATGGACTAGTCGCAATACTTAATCCTAAAAACGACATGATGTCTGTTGGGTTACTGGGCTTCATAATCTAACTATCGAATACTCCTTATCTAGTATTGTATGGACTTTGGGTGTTTGCAACGTCAAGCTATATTATTTTTGGCAATTTCAGAGCCAAGCTTCAGCTGTGTTTTTATGTCATTTTATTCAACTGTAATTTAAAATCAGCCACAATCAACCACGATGAAACAAACAATTGTTCAAGTAGATGCCTTTACTGATCGCACTTTTCAAGGCAATCCCGCAGCAGTATGTGTCTTATCCGACCCTCAGTCAGATGATTGGATGCAGTCGGTAGCCCAGGAAATGAACCTATCAGAAACGGCATTTTTACTCAAGCAGGATCGAGCCTACAGCCTGCGCTGGTTTACACCGACTACGGAAGTTCCTCTTTGTGGTCATGCAACCCTTGCTAGTGCGCACGTGCTGTGGACGGAGGGTTACGCTTCAACGGGGCAATCAATTCAGTTTGAGACTAAAAGTGGAACTCTTACCGCTAAATATCAGGATGACTGGATCGAACTTGACTTTCCCGTCAATTTTTCCCAAGATATTCCGCCAATCACTAAATTAGGAGATGCTTTAGGTGCTCCCCTTAGAACAGTTCTGTATAACTCCTTGGGATATCTAGTTGAAGTAGCTACTGCACAGCAGGTAGAGCAGCTACAGCCAAATTTTACTTTGCTGAAGCAGCTACCTATTTCTGACGTCATTGTTACCAGCAGAGGGGCAAAGGATTCGGAATATGATTTTGTGTCTCGCTTTTTTGCTCCAGGTTTAGGCATAAACGAAGATCCAGTTACAGGGGCAGCTCACTGTTGTTTAGCTCCTTACTGGCGCGAGCGTCTGAATCAAGATCGATTTTTAGCCTATCAGGCTTCAGCTCGCGGAGGAGTAGTCAAAATTCACTATGACGGCGGTCAACGTGTTGCCCTGCAGGGTCAGGCTGTAACGGTAATGCGAGGGGAATTGCTGTAGATTCTCTGAGGAATTCGCTCTCTAAACAGCAATGATTAGCTAACTTAGTAGTGATTGAAAGTATTTTTAAGCAACATTCCCTATGCGAGATTTGGCACAGGTTCAACGAACAGAATACGACGTAATTGTGATTGGCGGCGGGATTAATGGTGCGGGAGTTGCCCGAGACGCTGCCCTGAGAGGTCTAAAGACTATTTTGGTGGAAAAAAATGATTTTGCCAGTGGTAGCTCTAGCTGGTCTAGCCGTTTAATTCACGGTGGACTACGGTATCTAGAATATTTTGAGTTTCCCCTGGTTAGAGAAGCGCTCAAGGAGCGAGAGGTACTGCTGCGCAACGCTCCTCATTTAGTTAGCCCCCTACAGCTAACTATCCCTATTTATGAAGATCGCTCTCGTCCCTATTGGAAAATTTGGGCGGGTATGATTCTCTACGATATTTTTAGCTTTGATAAGACTCTCCCCGTCCATCGTATGCTGCCCCAGGCTAAGTTTAAACAGCTATTTCGTTCTCTGGATACGGAAAATCTGGCTGGCGGTTCGCAATATTATGATGGTCAGGTGACATTAGCCGAGCGTCTCTGCCTCGAAAACATCTTGTCCGCCCAAAATGCGGGGGCAGTAGCTTTAAACTATCTGGAAGTTACCGAGCTGCCGATTTCTGATGGTCGCATTACTGATGTAGTCTGCAAGGATGGGCTAACGGGAGAGAAAATTGTAATTGCTGGCAGTAAAGATGCCACCGTGATCAATACCGCAGGACCTTGGATTGATCGCGTTTGCCAACGAGCTAGTCAAGGGGGTAAGCAGACTGGCATTGGCGAGCGGAATATGAATGGTGGCACAAAAGGCAGTCACATTATTGTGGAAGAATTCCCTGGTGCACCTGGTTCAACTCTCTATGTCGAGGCAAAATCTGATGGTCGTCCGTTTTTTATCATTCCCTGGTTGGGTAAATATTTAATCGGCACTACGGATCTGGTTTATAAGGAAAACATTGACAACATTAAAGCTGATAATGCCGAAATTGATTATTTATTGCAAGAAGTCAATAACGTAATTCCCTCCGCCAACTTAAGAAGAGAAGATATTCAGTTTACTTATTCTGGTGTCCGTCCCCTGCCTAATTCGGAGGGTAAAAAGCCTGGTAGTATCACCCGCAAGCATATTATCTTCGATCACCGTCCACAGGGAGTCAGCAACCTCTTGTCTTTAATTGGTGGAAAGCTAACTACCTACCGTAATGTTGGTGAAGAAATGATAGATGCCGTCCTCAAAAGAACGAAAAAATCGCCTAAACCTTGTTCTACGGATTCTATGCCTCTGCCTGGCTGTATTTTACCTAGCGATCGCCGTATTCAGTCCGCGATTGATCAGTATGAATCGATTCTCAAAATTGACACTATCGATCACCTGTTCTCTGTTTATGGTGCCAGGGCGATTGAAGTTTTGGCTCTGACCGAAGATAATCCAGCGTTGCGAGAGTTTGTCAATCCGGGTTTACCAGATATTAAAGCTCAGATAGTTTATGCGGTAGAAAACGAATCGGCTCATACCCTGGTAGATATTTTACGTCGTCGAACTACTATGGCAATGAATGGTCATTATGGTCTAAATTTGCTGCCTGTTGTGACAGAAGTTCTGGAAAAACACTGCGGTTGGACAGAGGTTAAAAGCGATCGCGCGGTGGAAGACTATCGTTTTTATATGGAGCATAACTGCATCCCTGACTACCAACTCGCCTCAATGTCCTAAACCAGCTAAGTTCACTAAGCTGAAACTGTAAGTTAGATAATTTTTTCGTTATCTGACTTATTTTTTTGCCATATTTTGCCTGATAGTTTAAATCTCAGATTAACCGAATTCTTAAATCTACTTAAAAAAGATTGTCAACAAGCACAAATCACGATATATCTAGTAGTAAGCACAAACTAAATAATAATAACTATCAATAAACTCTATTGCTCATGACTTATATTCTGAACTTTGAACCTCAGGCAATTCAGAAGCTTAACAGGTTTCGAGAATTTATTTTTGTGAGTGATTCGGCAATCAATCAGAAGTCAGAACCTAGAG
>JBCBEA010000240.1:0-6362 GCA_038529195.1 Cyanobacteria bacterium J06600_6 | reverse complement strand
GTCGCTATTGTTTTGATCAAGAAGAAACCCTGACAACTCTAAAATTAGTATTTGCAGCCGAAAAAGCGATCGCAGAGAGTAAGAAAAAAGCGAAAAATCAGGCAGTAAAGCAGAATGAGTCTGAATCTAGATCGCCAACAGAATATGCCCATGTTCCCCAACCACAGAGCGATCGCGATGCTCGGACGAATAGTTATTATGCAGATACAAATACCGCACCAGCGACAACAAAGTCTAGCTCTGCAAAGATTAATTTACTCGTACCTATTATCTGGTTAGTTGTGACCTTTTTTCTTACGGTTGCTGATCTCAACAAGCCGATTAATGCTTTTCCTCTGGCTTGTGAAAATCTTGCCCAAGAGAATTTAGATTATTGTTTACTGGCGGGGGAAATGATGGGGGCAGAATCTCTCGATCTGGTGGTTGAGAACTTACCTGAACCACTAGAAGAATCCGAGTATTTAGTCTCAGAAGCGATGATGAGTAATGGCTCTATGAGCTGTGAGCTTCAAGGAAATATTGCAGCAGGAGTTCCTTTAAAAGAAGCGACACCATTTAAAACTCCTGTTTTAAACTCCTCTCCCGCAGAAATATTGCCAGATTTTTATGTTTCTGATGTTGAGCAAACTAATCTCCAAGAAGGAGATTTAACAGTTAGAACCGTTTGTTTCTTTTCTAGAACTAAAAAAATCGGTAAACGCTACAGCATTGAATTCCTAGCCTACGATCAGGTTGATTTAGACTGGCCATCAGTGCCCTACGAAGCAACGAACAGAGTTGGATCATTACATACGCTGAACAAAACTACCCATGCCTATAATTTCTTGAGCCTATTTGGTGTGAATACACTGTTTACGGCGATCGCTATTTATCTTGTGGCGATCTGTGGCATGGCAATCAAAGCAGACTCGATTGAAACAATTTATCAAGCATCATTTGTTCTGGGAATGACTAAGTCGATCTTGAGTTTTCTACCTATATTCGGAGGATTGTTTATCTTGGTTCCAGTCGAATGTGTTGCTTTGGGTATTACGACTGGTTTCGTTAAAGGATTTAACCTAGATTGGAACTGCGGTTATCATTTTGTAGCTGCAACGGCGATGCTTCTGATTATATTAAGGACATTGTTTACTTTTCTGTTTTTAGGCTTTCTATCTTTTATCTTTGGTTAAATTTCAACAGCAGCAAGAGAAAAGCGATCACCCTACTTTTCAGTAAAAGCGATCAAATCAAAAATAGCATATAAGGTATTATTAAGATGCTATATACGCCATGTATTTGTGAAAACTAAAATAGTTATAGACACTAACGTTTTTATCGGCGCATTAATTGGCAAACAGTATAGTGCCAATAGAAAGTTAATCGAGTTATGTTTAAAACAAGAGTTTTGTCCTTTAATGAACAATACTTTATATGCTGAATATGAGGATGTTATTCATCGACCTAAGATAGGTTCGCGATCGCTTTTTGAAGAACATGAAATTAACGAATTATTTGATGCGTTTTTGAGCAGTTGTAAATGGATCAAAATTTACTATTTATGGCGACCAAATTTGAGGGATGAAAAAGACAACTATTTAGTAGAGTTAGCCGTTGCTGGTAATGCCAATGTTATTGTCACTCACAATATTAAAGATTTCCAACAAAATCAATTAAAGTTTCCTCAAATTAAAATCAAAAAACCACAAGAGATTATTTAGATATGGCTGCAATCAATGTCAGATTACCCGATGAAAAGCACGAAAGGCTAAAAGAACTAGCCAAATCAAAAAACATTAGCGTTAACAAACTAATGGAAGAATTAGCGACTATTGCTTTAACAGAATATGATGCTGAAACTAGGTTTAAATTGAGAGCAAATCGTGGTTCGTTAGAAAGAGGATTGGAGTTACTAAACAAATTGCAAGAACATTATGGTGATGAGTAATTCAATTATCCATGAATAAAAAGAGCGATCGCCCTTCTTTTAAAAAAGCGATCGCTTGAATGTCCAACTAGTATGTTTGATTGTGAGGAAAGCCCAGAACGATTAACTATCGTGTTCTTAAGCAATCACTGGATTATGCCAAATTATAATTTCAGTTTCGTGGCATAAAATTATATAATTCTAAACAAAAACCAGATCGGTAGTTTCAAATCCGTCACCGACTAAAGCAATAAATTCATCAAAAGCTAGGTCAAAAGCACCGTCGCCATCATTGTCTAAAGCGATCGCAACATTTGCGCCTTCATTCACCAAGATAGAGTAGTCTTCTAAACTACCAGCAAGCTGGATAGTATCTTCCCCTGAAACAAAGTTGGAGATTTCTGCATAGTCATCAAAACCAGCTGAGCTATACAATACATCAGCCCCCGTATTCCCTAGAACGAAGACATCTGCTCCTTCTCCACCAGTCAGCGTATCTGGTCCACTAGCGCCATCATTTTCAGATAAACCATCTATATTGAACTGGAAAATTTGACCGCCTTGATCTGCCTGACGTTCTCTAGTGATGCCATCAGATTCTCCACGGTGCTGTACTACACCAATTAGAGTTTGCTCATCTAAAGCAAATTGCTCGATAATCTCTTGTACGCCAGTTCCAGCAAGCTCATCTTGAGTATAGAAACTGCCATCTTCTTTCGTTTCTACCAGGTGAGTCACGTTCCAAGAACCAGAAAACTCAGAACTAGTAGCCCGCGTAAAGGTTTCGGGAATCGCGGAAAGTTCGCCAGCTGCACGGGGATTGAGAGCGCCACCAGCGGATGCTAAGAAATAGCCAGTACCTTCTTCTCTCAGCTGTAGAGTCTCAGAATCGATAGGTAAGACAAATTTACGCTCACCGTAGTCGTTACCAGAGTCCTCATCCACAATTAGGTAGTCACCTTCAGACGTTTTAATCCACTGTAGACCATCAGGTTGGTGCATCCGAGCTTCATCAACTTCTAGATGAGTCGCATGAGTCCGTGTACCATCGGGGTTGTTTGGTCCAATGGGAGCGCTACCCTGAGCGCCAGTCTCCAGCGTTAGCTCACCGTCAACACCAGCTAAGATACGAGTAACATCGGCAGAAAGGTAGTCAGGCAAACCGTTACCATCAGCATCGTTATTTTCCAGCTCATTGGCAATATCAACGAAATCAACACCCAACTGGGCGCTAGGCACGGTTAGATTTTGAATGTAACGATGTTTGGTGGGATCTGGATCTACTGCGGGGTGTTCAGTTTTACTATCACCATTAAAGAAGGTGTAGCCTTCTGGCTGTTCATTCGCTTCAACAGTTCCATCCTCTAGAGTGTCACCATCTTGTTCCCACAAGAACATTTCCGTATCATTTGCATTTTCAGGAGTGTCGAAGCCATCCCACCGGTAGCTAGTGGGTGTATACCTCACGCTGAAATTTTCGGGAGCATCAGGATCGACGGCATATTCATCCAGCATGAAGGCATCTGCATCAATTTCCTCGATTCCCAGTTCAGCAAGAGTTTCATTCGCTGCTGCCATCCCGTATAGCTGACCGTAAAGTAGACCATTGCGACCTAAAAATGAATCGCGCTGGTTAGCATCTTCAGCTAGGGGATTACCGTCGGCATCTACGCCTTTTTTACCAATGTAGATTTTCATTGGTGCTGGCTCAACTTCCAGGTTATAGCCTGCCGTCACGATGACAACATAGTCTTCGTGACCAGAGTTAATAGGTAGAAGTTTCTCGTAGCCAGCCTGACCTAATGCTGGTACTGTGTATGCCGTTTCGTTTTCGACATCCACAACCATGGAGGCTAGACCCATAGTTTGGGTAAAGAAATCAGCTCCTGGGGAAAGGCGCGCTTCTTCTTCAGTGAGACCCGCAGCTAGAGCAGCTTCTTCATACAGTTGACCAATGTTCCACTCTTCAGCCATCAGCCAGACATTATCTTCAAAACCAACGCCTTCACCATACTTGTTAGCCTGCTCGTAGTAAGCACCACAGAAAGAATGGAAGAACCAGTCAGCAAAAGATAGCTGCTGATCTTCGTTGAAATCTACTACCGTTCCGTCTGCTAGGGTTTGGTTGCCCCACTTGGCGCTTAGATCATCCGCGTCATAACTTTTGCCATCAACAACTTCACCAAAAGTATTATAAACAGTGCTAAACAAATGTCCTGAGCCTTGAAACATTTCACTCGCAGGAGTGTCACTGTCCAGGAACTCAGCAAACGAGGCGCGGTCGTAGTCGATTGTGTGGACGTGAGAACCAGTGAAGGTCGCTCCACTATCCATTACCCAAGGGTAAGTCTCACCTTCAGAGCTAGTTAGGGTTGCGTAGGACTCAGACTGATATGCCACGCGCACTGTATCTTCATCAAGCAGCCAAGCAGCCTGACCATCTGGATAGCCTGTCAGAGCGAGACCATTAGTAGGATCGATTTCGCCTACAGTTGCCAGAGCTTTGAAATTACCATAAGGAAAATCTGTATTACCGCTTTCGCCGTCTTGGAGATCTTCTGGCTCATAGGAGCTGCCTGCTTGAGGAACTAGCGCCGTGGTTTCGCCAATTGTTGATTCGGGTTCAGTCGCAGTAGCATCAATACGAGTATCACCAATATCTGCACCAGTTAGTTCTTCGGCACCTAAAGCTTCAGCAAATTCTGGAGCAACTAGTAAATCTGCCTCAGCAATTTCTAAGGACTCAGCAGCAGAACTAACGCTACCAGGAGCGCCGACATCAAACAAAATTTCTAGCCCCAGATCATCATCAGTTGTATCGGCAACGAAAAAGCCACTAGCTGTATCTGAAGCTCTTGCTGCATCAAAGCCAATCGAGAAGTCGCCGACTGTAACTTCAGCATCGCCTAAGCCTAGAGTAACCGTTCCTGAATGTTCAATAGAACCGCTAAATGGGGCAAAAGGATCGATTTCAAATGTAAAACGAGTATCTTCAACAATGGGGAAACCGACTTGGAAGTCTTCGGAAGCAGCTTCTCCTGTACTGTCTGCGCCAACTAAGGTAATTCCAGCAGCCGATTCTAACAAGGGTAAATCCAGAAAAACACTGGTAGTTCCTGAATCGACTTGAGCCAAAATATTTTCTGATTCGGTATCGGGTGTCAATGTATCTGTCACGGGATTTGCTCCTAGAGTGGGGTCTAAATTTAAGGGTTGTTCGAGGTCAATCAAGACCACTTCGTTATTGTCAATATCTGCTTCTCTGCCTTGAGAAAAGGGATAGTTGTTATCGTTTGCTACCAAGATCGTGTCTTCGTCTATTACCACCACGTTTTCGATAGTGACAAAAGGCATATCGTAGGTAGTTTCGCCATCGCCATTCAGGTCATTGGGGTCAGCAATATTCAGCAGATCAACAACTTCTTCTTTGGCAACAAAACCGTTCTCGTCTACCTCAGAAATATCAATCTTGAAAATCTTTTTAAACTCTGCTTCTTCTCCCTGATTGTTGTCCCGTTCGATAACCAAAAACTCGGTATCGTTGATGGGTGTGAAGTCGCCGATGGGATTGCCGTCAGTAGTAGGATAGAAACCCAGCAAACCTTTAAAGGACGAAGACTCAACATCAAATTCATAGATGCGTAAAGAGTTTTCTGGATCTCCGTCTACGGTCTTTTCTAGTAAAGGATAGAGAGTCAGGCGATCAAGACTGAAAGCCATGCCTTCATAACCGCCAGAACCAGCAAGATTGGGTAGACCATCTCCCAAATCGGGACTGTTAGGAGAAACTACAAATTCTCCTGTGATGGAATCTACTACTGATACTCCCGTAGCGGGAAAGTCTGTAAAGAAGCCATCTACGCCGACATCGAGTAGCTGGGCAAACTCTGATTCTGGAGTTTGGGGATTACCCTCTGCATCTAGAGTTAGGAATCTTTCTTCATCTCGCAGAGTATAGGGATGTACCTGTAAACCCGCATCATGAGCAAAGTCTACGAGAGGAAATACTTCTCCTGTAAGCTGAGTAGTGATTTCGGCATTGCCGTCCTCATCTCCGTCTACGGGTTCGTCTAATGCTTCTCTTAGAAGAATATTGTTTTTCCAAGGACCCAAACCACCTGCATAGCTGCTGATAATCTCAATTACTTCGGGGTTAGCAAACTCTCCGTAGGTAATAGATTGAGCGACATCAGGGTTATAGCTGCCGTCTGCGCCGATGATGTTTAAAGCAGTAAGTAATTCTTCGCCGTAGGTCGCAACTGCCTGTTCTTGGGTAAACTCATCACTACCAAAGTTAGCGACAAAATCGTAGGGAACAGAAAAGCCACCGCCACCATCGTTAATAAAGTCTCCCGCCGTATCACCAAATAGCTGTACTAAGGGAATATCACCTAAGCCTGCTGCTTCAAGGGTGGCACTAAGTTCAACTAAATTGCTGACCTCAAAAGACTGGATA
>JBCBEA010000239.1:0-6384 GCA_038529195.1 Cyanobacteria bacterium J06600_6 | reverse complement strand
CTCTCTAACTCTAGCATTGTGGTTAGCTCTTCAATTTCTAACTGATTATTAAGACATTTAAGACAGCATAAACCACTTGGTCCTGATGACCAACCGAGGTCGACCCCAATAAATTTCATTTGCGTCGTCGGCATAAATATTTTTATCTGCTCAACTCTCTCTGTTCTTTCTGATGCGATGTCTTACTAATCATTTTTAGCTTCGTACTGTTCAGCAATTTTTAGCGCATTATAGGGCTGCCATGATGGCTAACCAGGTACCATTTCTGCGCCATTTTTTGAAAAACGTTGGTAGCAATTGACTGCGCTTTCATTTTCCGACCTTGATTAGCCTGCAGCACAATCTCTCTCACCACGATATATGCCAAAGAGCGATCAACTTCTACCTGTACAACTTCTAGATCTATTTCTAAAGCCTCAGTATTACGAAAAATAGCTAGCCACGACTGCTCGATTTCTGTCCAACCCACCAAAGGTTGACTACCCGGATGAATGCAGATGCTGCTTGTTCCCTGCCACCATAAAGAGCGCATGGTTGCCAAGTTGCGATCGCTAAAAGCATCATAAAAGCCCTGATTGGCAGCGATAACTGTTGCTTTATCATCTTTAGGATTTGTCATAGCCATTTTACTCGTCGTTTCGATCTATAGACATAATCTATCGTGCTTATCGTCTTCCCTGCATTTCCTCCGCAACCACAAAAAACTATAATAATTGGGCAAGATTCAACGATGCTGGAGAAATTCTTATGGCGCGGATGTATTATGACGAGGATGCTAATCTAGACCTGTTTAAAGGTAAAACGGTAGCAATTATCGGTTATGGTTCTCAAGGACATGCTCATGCTCTTAATTTGAAAGATAGCGGTGTGAATGTCATTGTTGGTTTGTATCCTGGAAGTAAATCAAAAGCGATCGCCGAAGGAGAAGGGCTAACAGTACATGCTGTAGAAGATGCAGCTAAAGCAGCAGATCTAATTATGATTCTGCTCCCCGACGAAGTTCAAAGACAGGTTTATACAGAACAAATTGCCCCTCACCTCACCGACGGCAAAATTTTGGCTTTCGCTCACGGGTTTAACATTCACTTCGGTCAAATTGTCCCCCCCAAAGGCGTAGATGTGATGATGGTTGCTCCTAAAGGACCTGGACATCTAGTTCGACGTACCTATACTCAAGGACAGGGCGTACCCTGTTTATTTGCAGTCTATCAAGATGCAACTGGAGAAGCACGCGATCGGGCTATGGCTTATGCCAAAGGTGTGGGCGGTACGAGAGCGGGTATTTTAGAAACTTCTTTTAGAGAAGAAACAGAAACAGATTTATTTGGCGAACAGGCAGTACTCTGTGGTGGTTTGAGCGCTCTAATCAAAATGGGGTTTGAAACCCTGGTCGAAGCAGGTTATCAGCCTGAATTAGCTTACTTTGAATGTCTGCACGAAGTTAAGCTAATCGTCGATCTGATTGTTGAAGGTGGTTTAGCTAAGATGCGCGACAGTATTTCCACGACAGCGGAATATGGAGACTATACCCGTGGTCCCAGAGTTGTTACTGAACAGACCCGCACAGAAATGCGTAAAATTCTCCGCGAAATTCAGCAGGGGGACTTTGCTCGCGACTTTATTCTTGAAAACCAAGCTGGAAAACCAGGATTTACGGCAACTCGTCGTATTGAGTCAGAACATCCTATTGAAGAGGTTGGTAAGGATGTTCGTTCTCACTTTAGCTGGATGAAAAACGACTAATTTAATTTGAAGCAAGATTAAGATATTAATTTTTTAAGGAGAGATAGCTCTCCTTTTTTTGTTTTTAGGATTTACTCAAAAGATAATTTTGGGTAATTTTAACGATGCGCTCAGATGCCTTACCGTCTCCAAAAGGATTGATTGCCGTTGCCATCTGGTTATAAAGCGCCTCATTTTCTAGAAGTTCAGCGGTGGAATTAACGATCGCTTCTGGGTCAGTCCCAATTAACTTCGCCGTGCCTGCTTCTACTGCTTCTGGTCTTTCTGTAGTTTCTCTCAGCACCAGGACAGGTTTACCCAGGCTCGGCGCTTCTTCCTGTAATCCGCCGGAATCTGTTAATAATAGGTGGCAGCGATCAATCGCGCCTACTAACTCGCTATAGTCTAGCGGTTCCGTTAAAAAGACCCGAGGATGTTTTCCTAACGCAGCAATGATTGGCTCACGAACAGTGGGATTACGGTGCATCGGCAGCAGTAAAGCCGTATCGGGAAAACGATCCAAAATAGTATTAAACCCCTGCAAGATATCTGCCAGGGGTTGTCCCCAATTTTCGCGACGGTGTACCGTAGCCAGTAACACCCGATATTTTGACCAATCTAAGTTATCTACTTCACAGCTTGGTTTGTTTCCCGCCACCGTAAGTAGAGTATCAATTACAGTATTGCCCGTGTGATGAACCTCTCCCGTTACTCCCGATTTCCGCAGATTTTCTATCGCTAGCTTAGTCGGAGCAAAATGGAATTGAGCAATTTGCGAAATTAAACGGCGATTTGCTTCTTCGGGGTATGGATTATATAAATTATCGGTGCGTAAACCAGCTTCGACATGGGCAATCGGAATTTGATGATAAAACGCGGTTAAAGCAGCAGCAAAGGCAGTGGTCGTATCTCCCTGAACAAAAATGAGGTCTGGTTCAATCTGAGCGAAAATTTCTCCCAACCCTTGTAAGCTATCACAGGTAATACTCGTTAAGGTTTGCTTTGGCTTCATAATGCCCAAGTCAAAATTGGGCTGGAGGTCAAATAACTCCATTACTCGATCTACCATTTCTCGATGCTGTCCAGTCAAAATTAGATGAGTTTTGATTTGAGTCAGCTGATTAAGCCGTTTAATTACTGGAGCCAGCTTAATTGCTTCGGGGCGAGTTCCTAATATTACTCCAACAGAAATTGGTCTAGTCATAATTCCTCAACGCCATGTACAGAACAAGAATTGTTCTAGACAATAAAAAACCCAGTATACTCTGGGCTTAAAAAGTGAGCATCGGCGATCGCCAATTATCGACTATCTTTAAAAGTGGGAAAATTTTATCTGCTGCTCAATAATCAGAGCGGAACATGCATTACGACATCCAATCAAATTAGCTGCAATTATGGCGCTCAATACTCAAAATTGCGATTAGTGAGTCTCGAACTGACAGGTCAACGGACATGAAGCGTAAATGGGACTGTCAAGCAGATCTTTCTGTCCGTGAAGCCAGTTTAACCAGCTCACTTCTTCAGGATGAATGCCTCTGAGGGCGAGAACAGCAGCACCTATAACTACAATCGCTAGGTTAAGACTAAATATGCTGCCTGTGACTACTAAAACTGCACTAGCTGGCAGGACTGTTTGCAAAATAATGGTAGCTAAAAGACCAACTGTAACAACTAACGCGCCTACAGGAAAACCGACTACTAATAGGCAAACCGTAAGCGTAAAACTCCAGATTAAAAAGCTTTTGATTAAACCAACATAACTATTCTTTCGGGTTACTTCCATAGTTTTAAAACTCATAAACAACAACAACAACAATCAGGCAAGAAATAAATTTATTTCTTTGAGATAACATAAGTATAAGAAAGTCTATTCAATAAAACACAGTTTCAAAATATTTTTTTACATTTGCTAATCCATAAACTTCTTAATCAAGCATTATTTTTTTAGCTTGTTTACCTTGCTTATTGTCGATCCCCACTGATAAACAAAGACTTTAAGCTCTTTTTGCGCGAAAATCAATAATCCTCACAATATCTTTATTATTGATAATTCAAGTAGTATTAGGTACAAATGCTTATAAAACAATTTGGTATTTGTAAAGCAGGTAAGTTTTGTTTAATACTATACTTTCATAATTTAGTTGAAGATAGGCAATGCAGTTCTTTTGTTTTTTTAAAGAATTTACTGCCAACAGATTTAACTAAAGACTTGATTTTATGCCCTTTTTCTGTTGCTAATGATAAACAACATCTATTTGAAAGAAAATATTGAAAATCAGCTAATCTGAACTAGCTAATTTTTATTAATAAATCAGTCAAGCCAAGCACAAAAAAACAAATCCTGACTTCATCCAAGCAGATTTTGTCGCTGTTAGAAAAAAGTAGCAGTTGGGCATACTAAGCCTATAAAAATGATAGTTTTTTGATATATAACAGAATGAATCAAAATGTAGGTAAACAGTCTCGTCCGCTGCCACCACCACCTCCCTCTACCATTGGTAGAACGAGTAATAACGTGCCGGAAACCAATGTTAAATCCTCGCAGCCACCTAATCAGAAAGCGCCTCAAGCAGCTAAAAATTGCAAACCAAAGAGAGCATCTGGTCAACCGTCTTTGGAATACATTATTAAGAAAGCATACGACCAAGGATATTCTGATATTCACGTTGGTGTCGGAGAAGTTCCTCGAATGCGCGATCGCGGGGAAATGGCGCTAACAGATTATCCGCGGACTGACGATAATACCTTCATGAGCTGGCTGTATGAGATCCTGAGCGATCGCGAAGTAGAAAAATTCAAACAAGAGCTAGAATTTGACGGTGCAACACAATACGACTTTGCCCGAATCAGGATCAACGTTTTTGACACCTTAAGAGGACCAGCAATGGTCATGCGTCTGATTCCACTCAAAATCTTGACGATGGAAGAGTTAGGACTCCCTCCCGTATTTCAGGATATTTCCGACGAGCATAAAGGTCTAATTTTGGTTACGGGACCAACTGGTTCAGGTAAATCAACCACCATGGCAGCAATGGTAGACTACATCAATACCGAACATGCCAAGCACATCATCACTATTGAGGATCCGATTGAATTTGTTCATCGCAGTAAACGCTCTTTGATTAAACAAAGAGAAGTCGGAATTAACACCCGTAAATTCGATAATGCCCTCAAGGCAGCACTGCGGGAAGATCCAGATATCATCTTAGTTGGGGAGATGCGCGATCGCGAAACTGTCAATACAGCTCTCAAGGCAGCACAGACAGGTCACTTGGTAATGGGGACACTCCATACCAATAGCGCGATTAAAACAATTGAGAGGATCTTAACTCTTTATAGTGCTGAAGAACAGGATGCAATGCGGGTGGCTATTTCTGAATCTTTAGTGGCGGTAATCTCTCAAGGGCTTTGTCGTACTACAGACGGTAGACGTGCTGCCTATCACGATATTATGGTCAACACTGAGACAGTAAAAGACTATATTAAACAGGGTAAATATGATGATATTCATAACCTAATGCTAGATGGAGAATATGATGGCATGATCACCACTAATCAGGCTCTATTTAGTCTTTATGAAGAAGGTCGCATTACTGAAGATGTTGCTTTAGAAATGTCTCCTGCTGCTAACGAAATGGCAATGATGCTTAGGGGTAGAGTATAGATAAAAATCTTGTTGTTCGAGATGTTCAATAGCCAATTTACACATTGAAGAGGTAAATTGAGCTAGCCTAAAACAGACAAACAAAAGTTGTCTGCCAAACATTATTAACCGAGCATGTTTGAGATAATTGTGCGTATATATTTCAAGGAATACTAAATAATTAATGGTCGATGTTCTGCCACAAGTCTTCAAAGGTATAGCCTTACTAACTCCTGGAGGAGATTTGATTTATGGCATCGACCAACACAAACAAACTCAATGGCACGCACATTTATGTCAGGAATTGCAGAAAACTCTTAACCTAGCCGATTCTCCTCATTTTCTCATCCCTGGTTATACTGCAACTATCGAACGTTGGTTAGATCCCTCAACACATCAGCTAGTGACGATTGCCGAAGTTTATCCCGCAGTCGAGCGATATATTCCTTTACTAGAGGTGCTGTTTGAGCTAGAGAGCAATACTAAATGGCAGATTGCACCCTGGCAGGAGGAGCATTGTAATCGTGCCGTAATTGAAACTTACAAGAGTAATTTTCCTCAGCTTTGGCAGCAACACAATCTCGTACTTCGTCATGACCCGAGAGTAGTTAGCTCAAATATGGCAATAGGTGAGAACGAAAAAATCGACTCTAAAATCAACAGGATTAAGGGCTATAATCTACGTCTATTTATTTCTAGCGACAATGCTACCGCAGAGAAGACCCTAAGTAATATTCACCACCTGCTAGAAGCAGAATTAGCCAATCCCTATTCTCTTAAAGTTATTGACGTTGCTAAACATCCTGAGCAAGCAGTACAGCATCGGATAATAACCACTCCGACCTTAATTCGAGTTTTACCCCAGCCAGTTAAACGTATTGTGGGACAGCTTGATGATATTCCTCGGGTTTTGAGTATTATTTTGAGTTAGTGGCTGACGATAATTACAGCCGTTTTCAGTTGAATAAACTGCGTTTTAAACTAGCTAGATCGTAGCTATTAGCCATAGGCTATAAGCT
>JBCBEA010000238.1:0-6390 GCA_038529195.1 Cyanobacteria bacterium J06600_6 | reverse complement strand
AACTTGACATGCTATATCTCAATACTACTTGGTATATATATCTAATTGTCAGGGAATTCGGAGTGCCAAAAATTGCAAGGAGTTTATTGAAAATAGGGAAGAGCAGTGACGAGGTAGAGACTCAGGCCATAAAGATTGCCGGTGCAAATGACTTTTCGGGCACTGTCGAATTTGACAAAACTGAGTCCTATTTGATTTTCAACTTAAAGGTAAAGGAAACGGGAGAAAGAGGAATACATCTCAAAGTCGACGTCAACACCGGGGATCGTCCTGAAGTAATTCTTGGCCAATATCAAAACATTGGAATCGGGGGTAAGTATTTGCACTTTTCAAATGTTGTACTTCAATATATACAACCGGAGGAAATCGACTCTGTATATCCCACTTTTTTCGATAGCTCTGACCACGATTTCTCCCAAGTACCTAAACCTATCCAACTTTTCTTACATGATGCAAAGCTTAACTACGCAGAATTGCCGACAAGAGTATTCTCATTAAAATCTTTGCAACAGTATGTTGACTCTTTACAATCTAAACAAGATTCTAAGCCTTCTTTTATACGTATCCGAAAAGACTTTAAAGCCTTTATAGCTCATCCGTTTGGCCGATTATCCGTCGAAAGGGGAACTGATTACCGAAAAGCTTTTTTTTCCATAAGGGACAGCCTTATCCTTAAAGGAATTCAAGTTCATGAAGAACAATCCCATGATCTTAAGATGAGTCTAAATTCCGCTTTCAATACAGAAAAGTACCTCAATTGGGTAGTAGCGTGTGACATCTTCATTTTGCTGTATTTTGATGAAGTTGTTACTAATGCTTTGAACGAGCTTGCTTGGGCATTTCAAGCAGGAATGCCAATAATAGTCCTTACAAGTAGAGAACCAGTTTTACCAAGTATGTATAAGGCAAATGGGCTTGTAACCATAATCCGATTCAATAATATCAATGAGTCTGTAAGTTGGCTAACGAGTTCATTTATACAATTTCTAGAAACCCGATATAATATAGAAATTACTCCACCCGAAGATCAATAGAGAATATCTGTCCTTGCTTAGCTATTCGATCATTATCGTAGACAGATTCTAACTTATTCTTAACCTCAACCAAGGAATACCTTCTATCTGCTCTAAAGCAAACAAGGCCAGTAGTCATATCTAGTGACTCTCCACCGCTAGGAGCATTAAATAGTTGTCTAAGCTTCCATACCTCGTTACTTATATTTTTTATCGTAGTATCTGTATTTTTATATTTTAAGAAAAAACTAAGTTCATTGTTCTCATTCATAATCGTTTTATCCGCTGATATTCCCCCCTGTTAGAATTGATTCCCGAATTGACAAACTAATAGTTAGTATTGATTCTCCCTTATGTCAAGTAATTAGACTTGTTCGGGCTTAAGTGATTGATAATCAAACGTTGTATTTTGGCCGAAAATTGAAGGATGGCCATCAACTATAAAGATATACGAAGTCAACGGCAATGGAAAGCGAGTACTGGACTGAGTCAAATCCAGTTTGAGCAGCTTGTAAGTCTCTTTAGTGAAACGTACAAAGAGATTTTTGACGAGCGGTTTGATGAGCGGGATGAAAATAGCACCAATCAAAGTGCATTTAAGACCTACGAGGATCTACTGTTTTACGGCCTTTATAGCTTCAAAAGTGGCCTGAGTTTTGATTTGTTGGCATTGAGCTTCGGCATTAGTAGCTCAACGGCTTATCAGTATCAATCTTTAGTCATTAGGGTTTTAGAAAGCACTTTACTAAAGGCGGGGCATTTACCCGCCCGAGCTTTTAATAGTGAAGATGAATTCAAAGCATACTTGAAAGAGGAAACTTCGATCTTGATTGATGTCACCGAACAACGCATACAACGATCTGCTAATCAGGCAGATCAGAAGAGCGATTACAGTGGCAAAAAAAAGCCCATACGGTAAAGTTGCTAGTGTTAACCAATGTGCAAAAGCGCATTCTGTTTTTGAGCAACGCTTATCATGGTTCATGTCATGACTATCGGATGCTCAAAGAGGAATTTGACCCTGAGCAAGGATCCTGGTTTGATGAGCATCATTTATGGGTGGACTTAGGTTTTCTTGGCATCCAGAAAGACTACGACAGGAGGATTCTAATACCAGCCAAAAAATCGAAGAAAAGACCTTTGTCAGAGATTCAGAAATATACCAATCGATGCCTCGCTCAAATTAGAATCAAAGTAGAACATGCAATTGCCGGAATGAAACGATTTAGAATCTTATCAGATCGGCTCAGGATGAAAAGTGTCATTCGCTACAATCAGGTCGCGGGTATCTGTGCCGGAATTTGGAATTTTCAGCTAACTTGCTCATTGTCATGAGCGAACAAGTCTATTAATCCAGAAAACTCTGGAAAACTCACTACCCTCTACCACTAAAGGTTGTATTCGCTCAAATAGCCCCCTATCCTTGTTTTAAGATTTGGCTTAGACGAGACGTCTGCACTCTATTTCTTTAGTTGCCTTATTCTCTTTGTCCTGATCTAATTTTTGACCTAGTTGGTTACTACAGCTTGCTTATATCCACGGCTTGTAGTAGCTGCCAAGGTCACGTTACGCTGTAACGACTGCGTACTTCTTTTGATCTCTACAACACCACAATCATTATGAACTAAAGCCATTTTTTATGCTTCGAATCACAGTTAGCAAAGGGGGGAAGTCTGCTGTGAACTATTTCCGGGATGCACTATCTCAGCAGGACTACTACTCCGAAAAATCGCAGGTTATGGGTACTTGGCACGGCAAACTTGCCGCGCAGTTTTCGCTTCCCCCCGTCGTTTCGGCGGAACATTTTGAGCGGTTAGTAAGCAACCGTCATCCTTTTATGAATAGCAAGATTACTGCTCGTGATGCGGCTAATCGAAGGGCGGGTTACGACTTCACATTCAACGCTCCAAAGTCCGTCAGCATTCTGGAAGCCATGACCGGAGATGAGGCAATCCGCCAAGCTCATCAAGCTGCCATCAACAGAGCCATGCAGGAGGTGGAGGCTAACATGCAAACCCAAATGGGACAGGGTAAAGCGAAGCACTACCACACTACGGGGAATCTACTTTATGCTGCCTTTGAACACGATGTGACTCGTCCAATAGAACATGAAATTCATGGGGGAACCAAGTACATTCCCGATCCGCATTTGCATACTCACTGCTTTGTTATGAATGCCACTTGGAATGAAGGGCGCAATCGCTATCAAGCTTTAGAAATTGGCAATATAAAAAAGAATGCTCCGTATTACCAAGCTCTTTATCACTGCCACCTTGCACAAGAGTTGCAACTAGCAGGATATCAGGTACGGAGAACTCGTGACAGTTTTGAAATTGGGGGTGTTTCGCAAAAGACTATCCAGAAATATTCCAACCGTACTAAAGAAATTGATAGAGCTGCTGAAAAGAAAGGGCTTACCTGGGCAGAAGACAAAGCGAAGCTTGGAGCGAGAACACGCAACAATAAAAACCGCAGCGTTTCGCAGACCAAGCAAGTGCAGCACTGGCAAGGAAGACTAACCCTGCAAGAGCGTTTCTCCATACACAGTGCTAAGGGGACTGAAGTGACCATAAGCGGCCTTGCTGTTGAAAAGGAAGGTGAAGAAATTTCTGCTGCACGCGCTATCGATCAATCCTTGCAGCATTATATGGAGCGTAAAAGTGCGGTAACTGAAAAACAAGTGCTTGGCTACGCGCTAAAACTAGGCGTGGGTAGCTTAGAGCCTAAAGCAGTCCAAGCTGAATTAGACCACCGAAAAGGTCAGACCGTTTTTACGGGCTCAAAGAATTCTGATACGTACTTGACCACCAAGGAGGCCCTTCAGGCAGAAGAAGAAATGAAAGCTTTTGCGGTATCTACTCGTGCCCAATTTGAACCCATCAATGAAGACTACGAGTTGCAGCAAGATTTCCTCAATGAAGGGCAACGTAAAGCTATACAGCATGCGCTCAACAGCGAAGATCAAGTCATCCTTATTGCCGGAGGTGCAGGAGTGGGTAAGACCACCCTCATGAAAGAAGTAAAGGTTGGAGTAGAATCCAGTGGAAGACAACTCTATGCCTTTGCTCCTTCGGCGGATGCTTCGCGGGGTGTCCTTCGCAGCAAAGGGTTTACAGAAGCAGATACGATCAAAAAACTCCTCGATGATCAACGATTACAAGAACAGCTTCGTGATCAGGTAATACTCATTGATGAGGCGGGTATGGTTGGCAACCAAACCATGAATGGTGTTTTTCAAATAGCGAAAACACAAAACGCCAGAGTGATTCTATCCGGTGATTGGAAGCAGCATAACTCTGTGGAAGCCGGTGATGCTTTACGATTGTTGGAGCAACATACACAAGTTCCAGTTGCGCGGGTGAACGAGATTGTGCGTCAACAGGATCAATCCACCTATAAGGAAGCAGTAGGATTGTTGGCAAATGGGCAATACGATCAAGGTTTTGATCAGTTGGATCAAATGAACAGCATAATAGAGATTGATGATCGTGCTGCACGACATGATCAGATTGCTTCTGATTACCTACAGTCAGTGAAGGCTCCACTCGTCCGGGAAGGTAATGGCAAATCTGTACCGCGTTCAGCAATAGTCGTGTCTCCTACTCATGCCGAAGGTCGGGCGATCACCGCTGCCATTAGAACCCGTCTCAAAAAAGAAGGCCTTGTCCACGGCGAAGAAAAAGCCTTTCAGGTTTTGCGGAATTTATCTTACACAGAAGCAGAGAAACAAGATTACCTTAACTATCAGTCAGGTATGACAGTGAAGTTTCACCGCAACCACGGAAGTTTTATCGCAGGTAATACCTACACGATTAAAAGTATTCAAAAAGATGGCACAGTGACAGCTTTTGATCATGCAACTGATGAGGGTCATACCCTGCCCTTACAGGCTTCTAAACGATTCCAAGTATGCCAACGCGAGGAAATCAAGTTCGCGGCAGGAGACGCGGTTCGAATTACGGGCAATGGAAAGGCTATGGACGGACGAGCACTTAATAATGGTGAAGGCTACACCATAAAAGGATTTACGGAAAATGGAGATATCCGACTGTCCAACGGTTCTACACTATCGAAAAACTACGGAAGTTTCACTCAAGGTTATTACCGAACGTCTCATGCCTCACAAGGCAAAGATGCTCATGATGTCTTGATTGCTCAAAGTTCTACCTCCTTTCCGGCATCAAACGAAAAGCAGTTCTACGTAAGCGTTTCGCGTGGCGTTAAAAGTTGCCGTATATACACAGATGACAAAGAAGCCCTGAAATGGGCCGCAAGTCAGGAAGCAGATCGGCTTAGTGCTACAGAATTGCTTGCTGATCAAAGGAAACGAATTCCTGATTATATGCAATGGCAGCGCCTACAACAATACGAGTCTTATTTACAACAGCCCGGTTCCAAACTAGAAAAAGAGAAAGCTTATGAGCCTGAATTCCCAATCCCTCAGCCAAGAAGCGGACAAGATATTTCCATCGACTTCTGATTTTCATTTTCCTGGGATGGATGAGTCACATCGTACGGCCAATGAGAATAAAGACCCCGGTCTTTTGCATGGCTGCTACGAACTTGTTCCCCAGGGTGAACTGGCACCAAAACTCAAGCTTGTCTTTAAGAACGGTAATCGCTGTACCTTTCCTTATGCTTACTTACTCCGCACAGAATTTGACGTTCAAGGCACATTGACTGTTTTTACATCCGACAAAGTGATTATCATTCACGGGCGTGGTTTAGACGAGTTGGAGAATCGCTTGTACGATAGTCAGGTCAAGTGGATTAGCGAAAGCCAGCAGTCATTCGATGTAACAAGTGGAAAGGTCTTTGTGAAGGAGATCGAAATCAAAGACCGAAAGAAGTAAGCGGCCTCAATATTCGTTAGCCAACATGATCGTCATGACTCGCTCAGTAACGTCAGGATCGGTAGGGTCTTCACTCCCATATTGTAATGATTTATCGTAGTAGTCGATCTTCCAAAATATTCGACTGTCATTATGTTCGATTGCTCCAAAGTCATGTTCTCCGTAGGGATCATTGTCTTCGCTGAAGTCATTAAAGGTGCGTACTAGCCCGAGGATGGCGAGCCGATCTTGTGGAGGTAGAGCTTGTATCCCTCTCGTCATATAGATATGGCTTCCTGGCTCGACGGATTGCCGGAATTCATCATTTAGTTGGGCGATTTTTTTAGCGCGACTACTTATGAGAACACTCCTTTATTTGACGCATGATATATGTATTGCTCATAGCGATAAATAATACAAGGTAAAAACAAGCCTCAGGTTCTTTTAATTCCAATCATTGTATTTTTTTCATGATATTAAGCTATCAGAAAAGGTTTTTAAGGAACTATTGCTTGTTTCCGTATGTTTTTTCAATAGACTTTATT
>JBCBEA010000237.1:0-6397 GCA_038529195.1 Cyanobacteria bacterium J06600_6 | reverse complement strand
CTAAAGACTTATGCTCGGCTTTAAAAGTCTTTAAGGTGAAAATTTAATTATTCTGCTTGTCATTTGCTCTGTAATTTAAGAGGGAGAAATCTCTTGGTTGTATAGTTCGAGTTCAAGACTCTGTTCTCCATATACGCCACTAATCTGATCCTGACAGCAGGCGATCGCAAATTCATTAAACTCTGCTGCTTCGATTCCAAACATTGACTTGAAAGTATTGGGCTGTACGCGACAAAAACGGGGGCGCTGTTCATAAATCTGGCACTTGCGTGCTTCATGGTCATAGTTGACGCACCAGCCGTCTGTACCAACCATACTCATATACGTTTCCAATTCCTCTGGAGACAAATATTCACCGAGATCGGGTCGTTCTTCAGGGGTAAGGTTGCAGCAAGCACCACAGCCTGAAACACACTGCCATTTACCAACTGGAATTTGCTGTTTGACTTTTTTCAACTCTTACCTCTTGTCTGTATACAGATATTGCTGAGAATGCCTTTACTTACCTTACTCTGCCAGTAGCTCGCCAAAGGCAAAATCTGGAGCTGCCAGAACAAAAACCGTAGAAGGTAGCTCGGCGACTTTCTGCTGAAGCTTTTCATAATAGTCGGTAAAACCCTCTGAAGGAGCTGCCATCCCTAAAAAGACTAAATCGGAATTACCAGAAGACTGTTGTAAAATCTCATCAAAATCACGACCATCAGCGACGATTACTTTCGGGATCACGTCGATTCGCAAACTTTTACTAAAGCTATTTAGATTATCCTTAGCAGCAGCAGCAGCAGCCTGACTAGGAACAACTAGCTTGAGATAAATCCGTGCATTGCGCCAGTGAATATCAGTACGCAGCAAATATGCTAGTAGCAGCATCAAACTACCGTTGGACTGCATGCCTCCCCACCAGACATCAATTTTACGCCTAAAACCGAATCCCTGCTGCTGATTCTCATGAAAAATAACTAAATTGCGTTTACTCGCATGAATTTCGGCGATCGCATTACAAAAACCTTCCCGACGTTCTGGCTGTTCGCTATCTCCCATGACAATTGTATTGGGAACTAAAGGTCCTAGTCCGTAAGTTTCCACCAGTTTCACGGCACCATCAAAGGGATCGTCAGCAGTGACCACTCTAGTTAAGGCTCTTACACCTCGCTTACGCAGATAGTCTAAAATCGTTTTTTCTAATTTTTGCTGTTGTTTGAGATCTCGTGAACCGCTGGGCAAAACGCTTGATACCGTCATTAAGCTGCGATTGTGGCTAAAACCATCGGCTAATTCAATTAAAGGCCAGCGTTTTTGAGGCGCACCAGACAAGACCAAGATGTGAGGTCGCCAATTTTTAGGGTCTTCCTGTTCTTCAATTTGAAATATACCTTTACTAATTAGTGCCATCCACATGCCTCGACGCACGTCACCCCAAGTAGTTTCTAGCTCGCGACGCTGCAGCCAAATATAGATGCTTAGGACTACGACCGCAGCGCAAACAGTAGCAACCGGATTGATCAAGAACATCACTCCCAAACAGCCGAATGCGCCCAGCATCGACAGCGACCAGTGGACGCGGAAGCTGGGACGAAAAGAGGGACTTTGTAAAAATCCTTCGATTCCAGCCGAAACGTTGAGTACTAAATAAGTAGTTAGGAAAAACATCGAGAGGATCGGTGCAATTAAGTTTAAATCCCCAACACATACCGCAGCGACCGCAATTCCCAAACTTACCCATGTCCCGTTGCGGGGTTCATCAGCAGCGCCGTGTCCCTTACCTAACCAGCTAAACATTGGTGGCAATACTCCATCCCTCGCTAAAGCCTGGAGGACGCGAGGTGCTCCCAAAATACTACCAATGGCGCTACTCAGGGTTGCACCCCAAACTCCTAATAGCATCGTAAAACCCAAGCCTTTAAAAGCGGTTCTTTGCATCACAAAGACATCAGGGTTAATCAAACTAGCAGAATCAGCCCGCATTGCCATAAAAATCGGCAAGATCATATAAATAACGTAGCCTGTACCAACTGCTGCTAAAGTGCCTGTGGGTAAAGACTTGATTGGATCTTTTAAATCCCCCGACATATTTACCCCCGCCATAATCCCCGTTACCGCAGGAAAGAAAACGGCAAAGACGGTCCAGAAGGGCAAAGCTGTCTCTGGTGGTGCAGATAACCACTGTGGCTCAACGTTAGGTAAAGGACTACCGAAAATAAAGGCTAATAAAGAAATGGCGATCGCTGCCATAATAAAATACTGCGCCTTGATCGCTAGCTCTGCCGAGGTAATCGCCAAAATCCCGACTAAAATAGTGACGATCAGTGCCACATAGGTTTGATTTAATCCCCAATCCTGGAAATTGATGCTCAGACCAGCAATATTAATATCTGCACTAACCAAGCTCTCCGCAAAACCGATTGTATAGAGCGCGACAGATACCGCCTGAGCAAAGTAAAGCGAAATACCGACTGCGCCTCCTGTTTCGATGCCAAGAGAGCGACTAATCATATAATACGCGCCCCCCGCTCGTACGACTTTATCTGTAGCGATCGCACATACAGAAAGCGCTGTTAAAAAAGTGATGGCGGTGGAAATGGTTACAATAATTAGAGTTCCAACCAAACCTGCATTACCGACTACCCAGCCGAAACGCAGATACATAATGACTCCTAAGATAGTCAAAATCGAAGGCGTAAAAACCCCGCCAAACGTGCCTAATCCTGTAGCCTGGGCTGCTTTATTGGCAACAGTAGGTATTGAATTCGGATCAGAAGATGATTTCACTTTTGCTTTAGATACTCAGAAATTAAGGTTTGCTTATTATTACAGATCGATTTGCAAATCGATAACGAAGGTCGCAGTTAAATTAGCAATTTCGATTGGGAGCGAAAGATGAAAAAATCGATGATAATATAATAGTTTGCACCTTCTATATATCAAGACAATCAAATCTTAGACCAACTATGACTCTGACTCAACAGCGTAAGCAAGAACTAATGGCAGAATATCAGGTTCACGAAACTGATACTGGTTCTGCTGACCTACAAATAGCCGTTCTTACCGAACGAATCAATCAGCTAACTGCTCACCTCAAAGCTAACAAAAAAGACCATTCTTCTCGTCGCGGTTTATTAAAAATGATCGGTCGCCGTAAAGGTTTGCTGGCTTATATCCAAAAACAAGATTACGAACGCTACCAAAAATTGATTGCTCGTCTTGGCATTCGTCGTTAATCACCAACTATTATGCCATCAGATTCTAAATCGGATTCCAAACGGGATCGCATGCCGTTTGAACCCCGTAACAATAACAAGAAGGAAAAGCCCGCTAAAACTGCTCCTCAAGCGACGGTAAAGCAAAAGCGGAAAGCCACTTCTCGAAATTCTCGACCCAATTCCAACCTGTCCGCAATTCCTGATGCTGTAAGTAAGCGGATGGGGCGCAGAATGGCTGTTTTTTGCGGTATCCCTTCTGCCTTGGGCATGTCTTCCCTAGTAGTGTTTTATTGGATTAAAGTCAAAGATATAGTTGAACTTCCTTCTTATTTTGCCTTTGCCGTTTCCTTTGGATTTTTAGGCTTGGGTGTCCTGGGTTTAAGCTACGGCTTATTTTCGGCTTCCTGGGATGAAGAACGTGCAGGAAGCATCATGGGAGGCGATGAGTTCAAGCTAAATTTAAATAGAACCAAAGACGCCTGGAAAGCATCAAAAGAAGCAGATCGTGCCAATAGCTAGGCATTTATAGATTAATTTTTAGACAATCTTGGTTTTAGTAGCTGGTTAGAAGGCGATAATTTCTAGCCAGCTTATTGTTTTTTGGCGATCGCTTTATTCTCTTACACCTAAATATTTTGGTTTAAGAGGATTTTCTGTTATCTGATCCTGATTGCTAGTCAAACGATAAGCCATTGCTGTCGGACGGTCAGAAATAACGTTATTAAGCTCATTGTTAATAAAGTGCAGCGCTGTTCCATCTTCAGTGGCATAACCGTCGGCAATCTTATCTTGAGATATCAAACGGTGATAGGTAGGTCTTCTTTCTGTATCGCTGTCATAATGAGGACAGTTGCTACCAGAGAGTAAACCCAAACCTTGTAAAACCGTATATTTTCCTGGAATAGAATCTGTTAATCCCTGTTCAAACCAGCAGATAGAACCCGCACTCAAACCACATAAAATAATTCCTGCATTCCACGCTTCTCTTAGAATTGTGTCCAGCTGCCACTCTTTCCACAAAGCAATCAGATTTTTTGTATTGCCACCGCCAACATAAATAATGTCCTGTTCGAGTAAGAAGCTTCTCAAATCCGCAGTATGGGGCTTAAACAAAGACAAATGACTTAATAAAGCTGGTTTCGGGACGAACTGTCGATAGAAGCGATTGATATATTCTTCAGAGTCTCCGCTAGCAGTAGCTAAAAAACATACTTTGGGTTCTTTTCGATCCGCAAGATTGTAGATATACCAGTCTAGAGAATTGTTAGCTTTCGCACCCCAGTTTCCACTAGCCATCGCCACAATCTGTTTTTGAGTCGATAATTCTGATTTGGTAAGATTCATTATTTCTGCGGGCTACGATGAAGAACTAACTTAAAGTACAAATTACAATGCTATTTTAAATGTTCGATGAATCGCCAATCGCCACTTTGCTAAAAAATTGACTACTATTACTGATATGTTAACTTTGCATTATTTTGGAGTTATAAATCATGATTGTTGTAATGAAAGTCGGTTCTCCAGAACAAGAGATTGAGAGAATAGAAGCCGAATTACAGGATTGGGGCTTAACTCCAGAAAAGATTGTTGGTAAACACAAAATTGTTATGGGCTTAGTGGGAGATACAGCATCTTTAGATCCCCTTCAGCTCAAAGATATTAGTCCCTGGATTGAAAGTGTATTAAGAGTCGAGAAACCATATAAAAAGACCAGTCTGGAATATCGTAATGGCGAACACAGTAGCGTGGTTGTGCCCACCCCTAGCGGAAACGTTACTTTCGGCTTAAATCATCCTGTAGTAGTAATCGCAGGACCTTGTTCGGTCGAAAATGAATCAATGATCATTGAAACTGCAAAAGCAGTCAAAGCTGCGGGTGCTAGCTTCCTTCGTGGTGGTGCATACAAACCCCGCACGAGTCCCTATTCTTTCCAGGGTCATGGTGAAAGTGCCCTCGAATTATTGGCTGCTGCGCGAGATGCCAGTGGGTTGGGCATCATCACCGAAGTTATGGATACTGCCGACGTAGATAAAGTCTCAGAGTTTGCCGATATCGTTCAGGTAGGGGCGAGAAATATGCAGAATTTTGCCCTACTCAAAAAAGTCGGCGCCCAGGATAAGCCCGTATTTCTCAAACGAGGTATGTCCGCTACCATTGACGACCTGTTGATGGCTTCAGAGTATATTCTGGCTGCGGGTAACTCTAATGTAATTTTATGCGAACGTGGTATTAGGACTTTTGATCGCAAATATGTCCGCAATACTCTAGATCTTGCCGTAATTCCTGTTTTACGTTCGTTAACTCATTTACCGATCGCGATCGATCCCAGTCACGGCACGGGCATAGCTAAATTTGTTCCCCCTATGGCAAAAGCAGCGATCGCAGCAGGGGCAGATTCATTGATGATCGAAGTTCACCCTAACCCTGCCAAAGCCCTATCCGATGGACCTCAATCTCAGACCTTTGCAGGATTTGAGCAGATTATGCAGGAGTTAAGCATAATTGGGAAAGCGGTTGGTCGCTGGTCGGAATCCACCGTATCTGTTTAATAATTGTCGGGACGTATTACGCTATCTCTCCACTCGTGGTACGTCCTCCTATGGGATTGATTTTAGATAGCCAATATCTGATAATTAAGTTTATGAGTAATACACCCGATAAACCTGGCACTCAAGACGATTCCCAAACAGATGAAGCGTTAGCTAACGCCACTCCCTTACGCTGTTTTACCGCTGCAATCCTATCTGGGGGCATTGCTTTTCTCTGCTATCTGATGTTCAATTCCATTGTCCATACCTATGCAGCTAAAGCGGTCACTTCTAGCAATCCAATCGTCATTAACCTCACCGCAGCCGTGAGAACAATGGTGATGGGGATCGTGGCGCTAGGGACGGGAGTTTTTGGAGTAGTAGCGATCGGCTTATTTTTGTTAGGTATTCAGGTGACAGTACAGAGTTTGAAAAAAGCCTAGATTTAATTTGCTCGATCGCCTTCTGTTTATGAATTTTCTTCTTGCTTGATTAGCTCGCCTAAATATATTTTGGGCTGAAAGTTATGAGTAACCTGCGTTTCCCCTGATAGTTCGGATACTTTGCTGATGTTGATTAGCTGCAGTAGTAAAATTAGTATTTGAGTGAGGTTCATGGCGATCGCCTGAGATAGAAATAGCTGCTGACTTTGTAGTGTCTAACACTAAG
>JBCBEA010000236.1:0-6409 GCA_038529195.1 Cyanobacteria bacterium J06600_6 | reverse complement strand
CGATCGCTCAAAAGCCCCAGATGTAGTCTCAGTTATTACGGTTACGATACTGACAATAAGATTCCAAATTTTGAGGTTGCCTCATATCAGCCCGAATTTGATATTTTAAATTTTCAAGGGGGATTAGACTAAAGGCATTAGCCATGAACGAAGACAGAACAATTAATATCTTTCTTGCTCAAACAGTTAATTACGATTAATACCAGAAGTATATGTGTTCTCTATACCAACTTAACTACCGACAGTAGTTTGTTACAAAAAGTCGCCAATGATTAAAAATAAATAGTATATTAAAGCGGAATATGATTGGTAAGTCTTAGTGTCTCAAGCAAGATCTAGCTGGCAACAAACGTTTGATATTTGTAGGCTGTTAATAAAAGACAAGCGGTTTCGTAGGTTAGGTGGACAGGCAATCTGCGTTCTGGTTTTTGCTCTCTTGTGGTGTCTGAACTGGAGGCTATTTCTGGCTACTAGCGTAGGTATTGCAGGAATGTCCTTCTCCTATCTAGCTCAAAACCCTCACTGGCAAAACTACTGTCAGCGTTGGCGCAAGTTTTTTGTAGGCTCAAATCGTCAATTAGCTCTTGCCGTTGGTACGGGAGCATCAGGGGCTTTTGGGACTTACTTAGCTGCCTCTGTTTGGGCTGACACAGATAACCAGTGGTTAGCCACAGGCAGTATTCTGCAAGGATTAATGAGCCTTACGACTCTGATCGTTGTGCTTTGGTCTTTACGCAGTAAAAAAGCCAACACTCTCGAAGCTAAAGTAGATCTGCTCTTGCTGGATTTGAGCGATCGCGATCGCCTTAAGCGTTTAGTTGCAATCCGCCAGCTAACCCGTCTTTTAGTCAATAATCATCTTTCTGCCGAGCATTATCAGCAGTCAATTGAATACTATCAGCTCATGCTGTCAGAACCCCAGCCGGCAGTAATTAAGGATGCTCTGTTAGATAGTCTCGATCTCCTGGGGGCAAAAAAAATCTTACAGCAGCCCAGCGTCGTTAAAATCCCGCTGCAAATTGAACGCGATCGCCAGCCAATTTTAGATACGAGTGGTTAGTCCCTAAAGGGATACCGCTTCGCATATAGTTAGTAGTTGGTAGTTAGTCGCTGTTATCTTCCTCCGCTAAATGCGGTACAGAACCGAATGGCTCAGATCGTCTACGACTGGACGAAGGACGAATATGCAACCTGCCTTTGCCTACTCCCCTGCCTCCTCTCCTCCTCTGCCAAAACTTTCTACGGCTTAATAACTGCTTTTATGTATAGTTGTAAGTAGAAATGTTAAGTTTAGTTAGGCAGTGAAATGAGTATCAGATCTTCAATCGAACCGATCGCGAATTGGTTTAACACTTTAGGCACACCCGAACCCATTGTGCATTGGGGACATCCTCTAATGATGGGCATTGTTGTCTTTGCAATGGGTAGTGCAGCAGCTTTGGCTGGCTGGCGCGGGAGAACTTTAGCAACTACCAACGGTGAACTTGCCAGTAAAAATAAAGCCGATCATCGTAAAATTGCGCCTTTGATGTATCTCTTTTTAGTCATGGGCTACACGGGGGGAGTATTATCCTTGGTAATGCAGGGACAGCCAATTCTAGAAAGCCCCCACTTCATCACCGGAACAGTTGTAATCTCTTTGTTAACCATCAACGCCGTAATTGCAGCTACAGGATTTATTGGTAACAAAGAAGTGGCGCGTACCGTTCACGCTTATGTTGGCAGCACCGCGTTACTAATTATGGTTGCTCATGCTGCGTTTGGCTTGAAATTGGGACTGTCAATTTGAGTTATTTGAGCTCTCTACTTCCCCAATTTTCTAATCGCCATTAGCTTTTCCTCAACATACTCATAAAGAGGTTGATTATCCTGCTGTTTGAATAATTTTGCAGCCTGCTCTAAATTGTTGATCGCCTGTAGTTTTTCGCCTACGGTTTGATAGACTAAGCCCAGATTGCCGTAGGCTTCGGCGTAGTCAGACTTAAGTTCAATTGCTTTTTGATGACCAGCGATCGCCTTTTGATAGGCTTTACTCTTGTTGTAGGCTACCGCCCGATTGTAATAGGCTTCGGCATAGTCAGGTTTAAGTTTAATTGCCTGAGTAAAATCAGCGATCGCTAACTCGATGTTTTGAGCAGCAAGGTTAGTCGTCCCTCGATTGTAGTAGGTGGGAGCGTGACTAGGATTAGATTTGATCACTAAATCATAGTCAGCTATGGCTTGGGAGTAGAGCTTTGTTTTGTGATAGACATTGGCTCGATTGTAATAGGCTTCCAAATCTTGAGGATTAATCGCGATCGCCCGATTATAGTCGTCTAAAGCCAGGGAATACTCCTTGATTTTGTTATGAGTGTTGCCCCGATTGTAGTAAGCTGCCTCATCCTCGGGTTGAAGGCGAATTACTTCGTTATAGTCAGAGATCGCCTGCTGGTACTGTCCAATTTTATTTTGCACAATAGCGCGATTGTAATAGGCATCAGCATAGTTTGGATCGAGCTGGATTGCCAAATTGAAGTCAGCGATCGCTGCCTGGTATTGCTCTAACTTATGACGAATCGTACCACGGTTGAAATAGGCTTTGGCATAGTTGGGATACAGATCTATGGCAGTGCTATAGTCCGTAATTGCCTGTAAATAGTTTTCTAACTTACCGCAACCATAACCCCGCAACATATAGGCTAAAGCTTCTTTACTGTTGCGCTGCAAAATAGCATCTAAGTCTTTAATCCCCGCTTGATAATCATCGAGAGTATAAAAAAGCTCGCTGCGGGCATAATAAGCCTCGATGTTGTCAGTATTTTGTTGAAGTTCTAAATTAAGGTCTGCTAAAGCGTCTTGATAATCTGATGATTCCCATTCTTTATCCATATATTTTTATCAGGCTGGCATACACTCCTAAAGTTTCTGTTTACTCAGACAGTAGTGAGAGCCAAGACTCCAATCATAATAATTCTAATATTTGTGCTCAAATAGAGTGCTGATGGGGAAACCCTACGCCCCTCTGCTTGCTATTTTAGAGTTATATAGTGGTCTCTGGAAAGGAAGATGTCTTTTCTAATGGCAAATTCTGCCTGATGGCGATCACTTTTCGTACCCAAGCTATTTGACCCTGCTTTTGAAACAGATCTTGAGCTAAATCTAAGTCGGCAAGGAATTTTTGTGGCTCATCTAGCAAACGGTATACTAAAGCTCGATTGTAATAAGCATCAGCAAAATTCGGATTAAAAAAAATTGCCTGACTATAGTTAGCGATCGCCTGACGATATTGCTGAAGATTTTGATAGGCTACACCGCGATTAGTATAAATAATGGAAGATTTCGCCTGGGCAGTCAAGGCTAAGTTATAGTCATCAATGGCTTGACGGTATTCTCCTAAAGCACAGTGAGTAACCCCACGATTAAAATAAACCTGGTTGCAGTCTGGTTTCAGCTCAATACAGGTGGTATAGTCAGCGATCGCTTTTGAGTATTGTCCTGAAAAATGATAAGCATTACCTCGATGGTAGTAATGGCTATACTTTTGGGGTACATAGGCAATTGCCTGGGTATAGTTGGCGATCGCACCCTGAAAATCTTTTAATTGACCACAAACATAGCCTAAATCTTGATAAATGCTGGCTAATCTTGGCTTTAGTTTCAATACTTCACGATAGCTAGCCAAGGCGTTACTGTAGCTACCTAATCGACGATAGGCATGCCCTTGGTAGTATAGCGCCCGCCAATCTTGGGGATTAAGCAAAATTGCCTGACTGTAATCGATGACGGCGTTATGGTAGTCCTGCAGCAAAAAATAAGCTGCGCCTCTTTGCTGATATGCTGCTGCGCGATTAGGGTTTAGGCGAATAACCTCGTTAAAATTATCAATAGCAGACGCGAAATCTTCCAAGCGCTGATAAATACTGCCACGATAATAATAAGCCTGAGAATTTTGGGGCTGTAGACGAATTACCTGGGTAAAATCAGCGAGGGCGAGGTGATATTTTCCTAACAAATGATGAACAGAGGCGAGATTAAAATAAGCTTGAGCATAATTTGGATTTAATTCAATCGCTCGATCAAAGTCGGCGATCGCCAAGTCGTATTTTTGTAGTTTTCCGAGGGCAAAACCTCTGGCTCGATAAGCTTCGGGCAATCTTGGTTCGAGAAAAATAGCCTCACTATAGTCAGCAATCTTACGTTCTAAATCGTTAGTTTTACCATAGGTATAACCGCGAATTAAATAAGCTTTAACGTTTTGCGGATCTAGCTGAAGAACCGCATCAAAATCGCGAATTGCTGCCTGATAGTTTTTGAGCTTGAGATTGATTTTTCCCCTTTGATAGTAAGTATCTACTAAATTCTGGTCAAATTGATTAAGCACCTGAGGATAATGCTGAGATTTAAGCTTGCTTTGTTGCTGCACTGTCGATACTTTGAATACTATGCTTAATGCTTCTCGCCAAGATAAATATTATCACCTAATATAAGTGGGATCTTCTTACCTTTATGCTCTCGTAATAGAAGGAAATAAATCTCTCAGACAGTCTGCTAAAAATTAAATTAGTTGTTCGATAATTCTTAACGCTTGGCTTCCGTAGCCCCCGCCAAACAGGTTGAAGTGGTTCAAAATGTGATAGAGATTGTAAATATTTTTTCGCTCCCTATAGCCTGCGTCTAGCTGCCACGCTGCGTTATAACCACTGTAAAAAGCCCGAGGAAAGCCGCCAAACAATTCTGTCATGGCTAAATCCGTTTCGCGATCGCCATAATAGGTGGCAGGATCAAAAATTACTGGGCTATTATTACTTCCTATTGCAGCATTTCCCGACCAAAGGTCACCGTGTACTAAAGAAGCTTGAGGCTGATGGGCTGATAATTTTTTTCTGACCGCCTCGACAACTTGATTGCGATCGGGGAAACTGCCACCGCGACGCTGCGCTAGCTTCAACTGATAACCAATGCGCTGTTCGGCAAAAAAATCTGCCCAACTCTCGTTCCAGCTATTAATCTGAGGTGTCGAGCCAATAGTATTGTTCATCTCCCAGCCAAATTTGATACTTATTCCCTGACGGTGCATTTCCGCTAGTTGACGACCCATTTCTTGCCAACCGCGATCGCTTCTTGATGCAGTCGCTAATGGGGGAGACCCCCAAGACCGCGCTGCACCGCTTCTGCCACTCAGGTCCAACCACTGTAAGACGATATAGCTACTGCTTCCTGCTGTTCCCCAACAAATTGCCTGTGGTACGGCGATCGTTTGAGTTGCCGACATTTGCTTTAGCCCCAGCGCTTCAGCGACAAACATCTCCGCTTTGGCAGCATCATTAAGCTTGACAAAATATTCAGCCTGCTGGCTTTTGACTCGATAACCCTGATTAATACAGCCTCCACTTAAAGAATGGCGCTCGGCGATCGTAAAACTCTGCCCTGTTGCTTGACTAATTTTTTGAGTGATTTCTGTCCACATATGTTCAAGTTACGAGGATCTTTTTAATCTATTTTAAAACTCTCTCCGCATCTCATTTTGTACTTTTGTTGAAAAATAAATCAACATGAAATATGATCAAGACAATTATCTGAGTTTTTAATCCAGTAATAATTAGGGTATATGCCCACAACCAGAAATCAGTTTAGAAAGCTTTAAGGCGGTCTATAGACCTTTTGTGCTAGAATTTCTGAGTAATTTTTCATCACGCATCAAAAACTAACGCTCTAAGGCATTTTCGGAGAAACTACATGACAACCGCTTACGATGCAGATCAAATTCAGGTACTGGAGGGTTTAGAAGCAGTACGCAAACGACCAGGGATGTATATTGGTTCGACAGGTCCTAAAGGACTGCATCACCTAGTATATGAGGTTGTAGACAACTCAATTGACGAGGCGCTAGCTGGTTTTTGTACTCACATAGAAGTAGATATCAATCCCGACAACTCCATTACCGTTGTTGATGATGGGCGCGGTATCCCCACAGGCATTCACTCTAAGACAGGTAAGTCAGCACTAGAAACCGTAATGACGGTACTGCACGCTGGAGGTAAATTTGACGGTAGCGGTTACAAAGTTTCGGGTGGTTTGCATGGAGTTGGCGTTTCGGTCGTCAATGCCTTGTCGAAACTGGTTGAAGTTACAGTTTGGCGCGATCAAAAAGTTCATGTTCAGCGATACGAACGAGGCAAACCTCAAGGAGCATTAGATAGTCAGCCCAACAAAAACAATCCCAAACATACAGGAACGGCGGTTCACTTTGTACCAGACGATACCATCTTTACCGAAACTACAGTTTTTGAGTATGACATTCTGGCTAAACGGTTAAAGGAATTAGCCTATCTGAATGCGGGTATTAGAATTACGATTACCGATAATCGTGGAGAAGAACCCCGTCAGGACGTATTCTGCTATGAAGGTGGAATTAAAGAATACGTCGAAT
>JBCBEA010000235.1:0-6412 GCA_038529195.1 Cyanobacteria bacterium J06600_6 | reverse complement strand
CCAGCCATTATTATGGTTACAAACTATATCAAGATTTGGTGCTACTACCAGCGGTGCGCCTAATTTTGCCTATGAACTTTGTCTTAATAAAATTACCGCCGAAGAAAAGCAAGAATTAGATTTGAGCAGTTGGGATTTAGCCTTTATTGGCGCAGAACCAATTCAAGCAGAAACTATAGATAAGTTTGCCACAGCTTTTAAAGAATGTGGGTTTAACAAATCGGCATTCTATCCTTGTTATGGCATGGCAGAAGCTACTTTAATGATTAGTGGTGGGATTAAGCAAGATGATTTTGTAGTTAAGAGCAGAGGTGGAGAAGAGCAAGGGGAGCAGGGGGAGCAGAGGAGCAGGGGGAGCAGACGAACGACTCTCTCGCATGTAGTAGGAGAAGTTGGAAATGGCTCTTTTGTTAGTAGTGGTAGAACAAATTTAGGGCAAGAGATTCTTGTTGTTAATCCCGATACGAATGAGATATTTGATAGTGGAAAGGTTGGTGAGATTTGGGTTGAAGAAAATAATAGTATTGCTGATGGCTATTGGAATAATAAGCAGCTAACAGAAGAAGTATTTAAAGCAAAAGTCAACGGTAGAGATAAAAGCTATTTAAGAACGGGTGATTTGGGATTTATAGAAAGTAATCAATTATTTGTTACGGGGAGAATTAAAGATGTAATTATTATTCGCGGACATAATTATTATCCTCAAGATTTAGAAAGAACAGTAGAGCGATCGCATCATAGTTTAAAGATGAATTCTGGGGCAGCATTTAGCGTAGAAATAAACGGCAAAGAAGAATTAATTATTGTTCAGGAAGTTGTCAGAAGCTTTATCAGAAAATTAGAGGTAGAAACGCAGGTTTTTCATACTCAAAAAAATCATGAGCTACAAGAAGAAATTAAACAGGCTGTGAGGGCAGCTATTTCTCAAGAGCATGGTTTAAATATTTACGATATTCAACTGATTAAAACTGGCAGCATCCCTAAGACTTCTAGCGGTAAGATTCAGCGTTATTTGTGTAAGGAGAAGTATTTAGCGGAGGAGCAGAGGTGCAAAAGAGAAGACAGGAAAGTTGGAGAGATTGTTGGTTGGTTGAGGAATTATGCACAAGAAAATATTAATTCTCAGTTAATTGATGAGCGGCGTTGTATTCCGCCTTATATTGTTCTCGATTTTGGTAATCAAGGATTGTTAGGATTGCAAGTTCCTCAAGAATATGGTGGATTGGGTTTAAATAACTATCAAACCATGCAGATATTAGAACAGTTGGGAGCGATCGATACAACTCTGTGTCTGTTTGTGGGCTTGAATAATATTTTAGGTATTCGCCCCATACTTAAATACGGCAATGAAAAGCTCAAACAGGAATTACTACCTATCCTCGCTACAGGCAGAGAATTAGCTGCTTTTGCCATCACAGAAAAGGGAGCGGGTTCAAATCCCCAGGCGATCGCTTCAAGAGCAGTTGCAACTTCTGAAAATAGCTGGAACATCCAAGGGGAAAAGATTTGGAGTGGTTCAGCTGCGTGGGCAGGGGTAACTAATGTTTTTGTTCAGCATCAAGATATTAATGGCGATCGCAAGGGAATTAGTGCTTTTATAGTGCGTCGGGGTACACCTGGATTGAGGCAGGGAAAAGAAGCCATGACGATGGGAATGCGAGGCATGGTGCAGAATACTGTTTATTTCGATGATGTTCCCGTTACTGAAGAACAGCTATTGGGTAAGCCAGGCAAAGGTATGGAAGTGGCACAGGATGCGATGATGTACGGCAGACTGGCGATCGCGAGTTCTTGTCTAGGAGGCATGAAACGTTGCGCCCAGTTGATGTTGCGCTATACTTCTCGCCGTCAAGTTTCTACAGGGAGGTTATTGGATAATCCTGTAATCTTGACTCGTTTGGGGGGGTTGACAGCACAAATTACTGCCGTTGAATGTCTGGTGACGCAAATTGCTCGGTTGCTCGATCGAGATATTGCTATTCCCGTGGAGCTTTATACAGCCTGTAAAACATCCGCCCCCGAATTTTATTGGCAAGCAGCAGATGATTTGGTTCAGTTTTTGGGTGGGAGAGGATATGTAGAGACTAATCTCACGCCACAGATATTGCGGGATGCTAGGGTTTTAAGGATTTTTGAAGGACCAACGGAAACTCTGAATATGTTTTTGGGTTCGAGGATTGTTAATTGTGGAGATTTCGCAGAGAAAGAGAAGAGTAGTTTCGCGCAAAGTCGCAGAGGCGCAAAGAGTGAAGATGCAAAGAATGGTTTTGTTGAATTTATCGCGGATACTTTTAATGCTGCTGGTGTTTGCGAGCAGTTGTTTGAGGCGGTAAGAAAGATAAATAGACGCTTTGATGATAATCCTGTATTTGCTAAGTCTATAGATAATAAACGCTGGGTTTATAGTTTGGTGGGAGAAGTTGCTACCTACGCTATTTTGCTTGCAGCTACTAAGTATAGTTATTCATTAAATTCGACGAAAGAAATTGGCAGAGCGATCGCTTATCTGGAGTTGGAGTTTCAGCAAAAGATAGATAATGCTCTTACTGCTACTCCGAATGAATTAGTTACAGAGACGGCAGATATTACTAGTGAGTTAATTGATTCTTATCAACAGGCGATTGGAAATATAGAACAGAATTTGCCAGGGGAAGAGTGGGAATTAGATGAATTGCTGCGTAGTGGTGATGAGCATTTGCCCACATTGGAATTAAAGCGATCGCCAATCAAGAAGATTTCAAAAGACGATCCCCCGCAACCCCCCTTGAGAAGGGGGAAGAATCAATCAATACAGAATTGGCTCTCTCAGTGGTTGAGTAATAAATTACAGATTCCTCTGGAGAAAATTGATCGCACCCTTTCATTTGCTGACTACGGAATAGATTCTGTCATGGCGGTAGAGTTGGCACAGGATTTGGCAGAATGGCTACCAGATGATTTGGAAATCGAACCTACCTTAGCCTGGAATTTTCCTAGTATTGAGGCGTTGGCAGGGTATTTGGCGGGGGAAGCCCTAAAGGACTCGCGACCCATCGCAGGGATGCAGGGGGAGCAGGGGGAGCAGTCCCACGGGATACCCCCATTCGAGGGCAAGCCTCGACCCGTAAGGGAGCAAGGGGAGATAGATGCTTTGTCAGAAGATGAATTGGCGCGATCGCTCTTAGAGGAGATTGCTTTGGCTCAGGGGAGGGATAATTGATGAGCGAGATTGATTATCAGAAACTTCTTAAAGATGCCCTGATCGAAATGAGAAAAATGCGATCGCAATTGGATCGCGTTGAGCAGGAGAAGCACGAGCCGATTGCTGTAATTGGCATGGACTGTCGCTTTCCTGGCGGGGCAGACAACCCCGATCTATACTGGGAAATGCTTAAGAATGGTGTTGATGGAATTGTAGAAGTTCCCCCAAACCGTTGGGATATCGATGAATATTATGATGCCAATCCAGATACGTCTGGAAAAATGTACGCTCGCTATGGCGGTTTTATCGAAGATGTAGACAAGTTCGATCCGCAATTTTTTGGTATTTCTCCCAGAGAGGCAAAGGCGATCGATCCACAGCAAAGATTGTTGTTGGAAGTGACTCACAATGCCTTAGAGAATGCAGGACAATCTACGACTAAACTGAAAGGCAGCAAAACAGGAGTGTTTGTCGGACAGTGTTTTGATGACTACTCCCGTCGCAGTATTAATTCGGGCGATCCGACGCGCATTGATGCTTTTAATAGTTTGGGCAACACCAGCAGTATTACCGCAGGCAGAATTGCTTATATTTTGGGTTTGCAGGGAACAACTCTACAGTTAGATACTACCTGTTCATCTTCTTTGGTGGCAGTACATTTAGCCTGTCAGAGTTTGCGGAATAAAGAGCTTAATTTGGCGATCGCAGGAGGAGTAAATTTGATGCTCTCTCCTGAAGTTACGATTGGCTTTTGTCGCCTCAAAGCTTTATCTGCCGACGGACATTGTAAAACCTTTGATGCGAGTGCGGATGGCTATGTGCGGGGTGAAGGATGCGGAGTAGTAATTCTCAAAAGATTGAGTGATGCGATCGCTGATAATGACAATATTCTTGCTGTAATCAAAGGCTCGGCGGTTAACCATGACGGGCAAAGTAACGGTTTAACTGCTCCTAATGGTAATGCTCAAGAAGCTGTTATTAGTGAAGCCTTAAACAACGCCAAAGTGAAGCCAGAGGATGTTAGTTATATCGAGGCACACGGCACGGGAACATCTTTAGGAGATCCGATTGAAGTTTTAGCATTAGGCAAAGTATTTACAAGCAATAGAGAGAATAAACTGAAAATAGGCTCTGTAAAAACTAATTTTGGACATTTGGAATCCGCTGCGGGAGTAGCAGGCTTAATTAAAGTAATTTTGTCGATTCAACATAAAGCTATTCCGCCCCATCTTAATTACCATGAACCTAATCCCTATATACCTTGGGATAAATTATCAATTGAAGTTGGCGATCGCTTTGATGAATGGAATAATGAGACTCGCATCGCTGGGGTTAGCTCTTTTGGCATGAGTGGGACTAATGCTCATTTAGTTGTGATGGAGGCAGCCCTAAAGGATACCGCTTCGCATAAGGGTAGAGAGCAGAGGGGGCAGAGGGAGCAGGGGGAGCAGGGGGAGCAGAGGGCAGGGGGAGCAGAGGAAAGAAGATTAGAGTTATTAACCTTGTCGGCTAAAAGTGAAGCAGCGTTAAAAGATTTAGTTAAACAGTATCAAAGTTATTTATCTTCCCCCGCTTCTATTTCTTTAAGAGATATTTGTTATACATCCAGTGTCGGGCGATCGCATTTTCAGCATCGTTTGGCTATTACTGCCCAGTCAATTGATGAATTACAGCAAAAACTAACGGCTCTAAAGGATACCGCTTTGCATAGGGCGAATCGCGAATCGCCCCTACCCAATAATAAAATTGCCTTCCTCTTTACAGGACAAGGATCGCAGTATGTGGGAATGGGACAAGAATTATATGAAACTGAGCCTGTATTTAGGGAACATTGCGATCGCTGTTTCCAACTTTTACAACCCTACTTAGATACGCCACTACAAAACATAATTTTCTCCTCCTCTGCCTCTTCTACTTCCCCTGCTTCCTCCGCTCTCCCTGCCTTAATTAACCAAACGCAATACACTCAACCTGCATTATTTACCATCGAATATGCCCTAGCGCAGTTATGGATGTCATGGGGTATAAAACCAACTGCTGTTATGGGACATAGTATTGGTGAATATGTCGCTGCCACTATTGCAGGAGTATTTAGCTTAGAAGACGCTTTGAAGTTAGTTACTGCTAGAGGTAGACTGATGCAGCAATTGCCTCAAAATGGCTCGATGGTGTCGATTTTAGGCGATCTGAAATTGGTCAGCAAATTAATAAAACCCTATCAAGGTAAAACATCTATTGCTGCTATAAATGGCGACAAAAGTATTGTTGTTTCTGGAGAAAATAATGCCATTATTTGTATTATTGAATATTTAGAAAAAGACGGGATTAAACATAAGCAGTTAAATGTTTCTCATGCTTTTCATTCTGATTTGATGCAACCGATGCTAAATGAGTTTGGCTTAGTTGCTGAAGAGATTAATTATTATGCACCTGAGTTAGATATTGTTTCTAACATCACGGGAAATATTGTTGATTTAGAAATAGCTACAGCTGAATATTGGTGTCAGCAAATTATCAGTCCAGTATTGTTTGCTGATGGTATTAAAGCTTTAAAGGATGCTGGTTATAAAGTATTTCTAGAATGCGGAAGTAAACCTATTTTGTTAGGTATGGCGCGGTTTTGTTTGGAGGAAGAGCCAGGGCGCGAAGAGTTAGTAGGGGCGAAAGGCTTTCGCCCAAAAGAAAATGATTATGCATGGGTTATCAGCCTTAAAAAAAATAGTAGCGATCGCCAAACTATGCTTGATAGTGTTTCTAGTTTGTATAGTAGTGGGGTTGAGATTGACTGGGATAGTTTTTATCGCCATGGTGATTATCAACGGGTTATTTTGCCGACTTATCCTTTTCAGAAGAAAAGCTATTGGTTGGATGTTAAGCCTTTAAATATTTCTCAAATAAATAATTCTAAGATTAATCTGCTGCTTGGCTCTAAATTAAATATTGCCCGCAGTAGTAACATCACTTTTGAGACTAGAGTTAATTTAAATCGCCCTGTCTTTTTACAAGACCATAAAGTTTTTGATACGGCTATTATGCCCGCAGCAGGCTACGTGGAAATGGCTATTAGCGCGGGGAAAGAGGTTTTCGGTTTTTCTCAGTTAGTTTTGAATAATTTCAATATTCAACAGCCTTTAATAACTACGGCATCTGATACTATTGTTCAATTTATTCTTACTCCAGAAGCTAATAATTATACTTTTGAGATAGTTAGTTTAGCCGATCATAGTAATT
>JBCBEA010000234.1:0-6431 GCA_038529195.1 Cyanobacteria bacterium J06600_6 | reverse complement strand
TTCTTATCGACTACCTACTACCCACTACCGAAAAGAGATAAGTAATAACAGTAAGAAAATTAATTGGAATAAACACTAAGGTAGAGATATAGTTTCGAGGGGAATAACTTTTACCTGTAGATTAACTGGACGCTCTAGTTTTTTAGTTAATTGGTTCTTAACTAAGATTAGGCGATCGCGATTTAAAGAATCAGGCACAGCAGCAATTTCTACCTCTACCAAGATTGAATCTTGACTAGGGGTTACCTCAATTGAGCGGATATCGCTATTATCAAAGGCTTTTGCTTCTTGTCGTACGATCTGATTGACGCTGTAGCGGACGTTATTTTCGACAATTAGACCCTTTAGAGAGAATCCTAGAGGAAGACCTAGAATTATTAGCATTGTTAGGGAAAAAATTAATCCTTGTTTAGCTCGTTGAACGCTGCCATAAGATTGCAGCAGCAAAATTACTACGCCACTAAAAATAATCCCCGTCAGGTTAGTGATAAACAGGACAGATGCTCCGAAAGCAAGAGAAGTGTTGCTCAACGCTAGCCCAATTCCCACAACGCTTAGAGGGGGAACTAAGGCTACGGCGATCGCTACTCCAGGTAAAGCATCGGCAATTCTTCTGCGAGTATTGGCAAAGGCTCCTGCTGCCCCTGCTGCCAAGGCAATTACGAGGTCGAGTAAAGTAGGGTTAGTGCGGGATAAGATTTCAGGAGTTACGCTTTTTAAACCAATTAGCCAAGCTACCAAAAAAGAAATTAGCACCGTAAACAAAACTCCCGTCGCCAGAGTCAAGAAAGAGCGACGTAATAGACGCCGATTTGCCACAGTTGTAGAATAGGCAATCCCCGTGATAGGACCAATTAGAGGCGCAATAATCATTGCCCCAATAATAATTGCCACACTATTCGCCAACAAACCCAACGTGGCAATTACTCCCGATAAACCCAGCAGAAAATAAAAGCTGAGAGATGGTACCGAAGCCCGCCAGAGATTGCGACTCAGGCTAGCAATAGGAATTGGTTTTTCTGTTAGCCAGTGCCAATCACCACTTTCACTATTCCAAAAGTCTTCCAGATTTTTAGTTTTGACGGGATATTTCTGGCGAAAATATGACTTCAAGCGACTATACCAGCCAACATTCGGATTGAGTAAAATCATAAACAGTAAGCAGTAAAGCTAAATTGGATTAGTCAATTAGCAAAATTATATTGAATCATCAATCAAACGCACTCCATCATCAAGAACGCTTTTGGCGATTAGCCATCGTTAACGTCATTTCTAATCTCATGGTGCCCCTTGCTAGCCTAGTTGACGTAGCTTTTTTGGGTCATTTAACCGAAATTCGCTATTTAGCAGGAGTTGCGATCGCCACAGTGCTATTTAACTATATTTACTGGACTTTTGGTTTTCTGCGGATGGGAACAACTGGTTTAACAGCCCAGGCTAGAGGTAGAGGAGATGATCATGTAGTTATATTGACCCTACTACGTAACGGTGCGATCGCTCTGGCGATCGGCATAATTATTTTGCTGCTACAGCAACCCCTGAGAGAAATTGGGTTTGCGCTACTCCAGGCAGATCCCGAGGTGTTAGAAGCTGGAAGAGCCTACTATAACGCCCTGATCTGGGGCGCGCCTGCTACACTCCTCAATTTTGTTTTGCTCGGCTGGTTTTTGGGTCGAGAGCAGGGAAAACAGGTGTTATTACTTTCTTTAGTCAGTAAAGTTGTAAATATTGTCCTCGACTATCTTTTTATTGTCCGCTGGAATCAGTTTAGTGCTGGGGCTGGTGCAGCAACGGCAATTAGTCAGGTAGTAACTCTAGCTGTAGGTTTGTTTTTGGTAGTTAGAGAATTACAGCCGACAAAACAGCGATCGCTTCGGCAGCTTCTGGCTCAAATTTGGGAACTATCGGCACTAAGAAAGATTTTTGTTCTCAACCAAGATATTTTGATTCGGACTTTGGCACTCGTATCCACCTTTGCCCTATTCACGAATCTGAGTGCGGGAATGGGAACAAAAGTTCTAGCGGGGAATACTCTACTGTTGCAGGTAGTGACTCTGGCAGCTTACTTTATTGACGGTATTGCCTTTGCTACCGAAAGTATTGCGGGTAATCTTCAGGGACAGGGAGCAAAAGCCCAACTCTTACCCTTACTCAAGTTAGCAGGTAGCGTTAGCCTCTTGGCGGGATTAAGTTTTGCAGCCGTGTTTGCTCTGTTTCCCCAGCCTTTATTTGGTTTATTGACCAATCACAGAGAGGTCATCGCCCAGGTTAATAATTATCTGTGGTGGCTGTTTCCGATCTTGGGTTTTGGTTCGATCGCCTATATGCTTGACGGCTATTTTCTGGGTTTAACCGCAGGTAAAATCTTGCGTCAATCGACCCTAATTGCTGCTTTAGTTGGCTTTGTGCCCATGGCGATCGTCGCCTGGTATTGGCAGGCAAATCATTTACTTTGGCTAGCACTATCTCTGTTTATGGCAGCTCGTAGCCTCACTCTGGGCTGGAAACTTAATTGCGATCTCGAGCATTTTAGTTAGAATTGTCCGATTCAGAGCAATTTTTAGCTGTTTCACAGATTTATCTCACGACCATGATAGAAATGCGGTTAATAATGAAAGGCAATTAATTTTGCATATCCGAGCAACACTAATAAATAAGTACTTGTATAGTTAGCCATGCCACCCTCGCCAATAAAAACCATGGGAATGCGCATACTAGTTGCTGTTTCCTAATTTCCCGAACAAATCACAGAGATAGTAGGTCAATTAATTAAAACGACTATAAATACTTTTAGATCATTTCTCAGAAACATTTTTAGACACCAAAGAATAATTTTGAAAATCATGCTGGGCAAAAAAATTCGAGCGATCGGTTGGCAATGTAAATTTCGTAAATTTATTTATCCCCTTGCCTCGATCTTGATAGCGATCGCCATTCTGATCACCAATTCCGCGCGGGTAAGCTCGGCAACCTCAGGAGTAGTCGATCTAGAAATCTTTTCCGACATGGTTGATAACCTCGAATCTACATGGGAAAGAGAATACGAAAGCTACTTTGGTCGCAATTTCTCAAATCGAGCGCGATCAGCAAATCAGATTGCCAAACGTTTACAGTCAGTTCGCGAACAGACAAATATTAATCCTGCGGTGATTTGGGCTGCACCCCATGAAAACTTCTTGCAGTTGATTTTGGTAACGCCAGAAAAGCAGTTTATAGTCAAACAGATTCGAGGCGCAAATCGCACGAGATTAACCCAAAGAATCAAAGAATTTGAATTAGGAATTCAAGATCGCCAGTCCCTTAAGTATTATCCACCTGCCAGACTGATTTATAACTGGATCTTTAAGCCTTTAGAATCATACTTGGAAGCAGAAAATATTGATACGCTTTTACTCTGCACTGGTTCACAGCTACGCTCTTTGCCTTTTGCTGCTCTCCACGATGGCGAGCAGTTTCTCGCCGAAAAATATAGTTTGGCTCGGATTCCTGCATTTAATCTGACGGACACTAGCTATCAATCTCTTCCTCAAAAACAAGTTTTGGCAATGGGTACATCCGAATTTGAAGATCTACCTTCCTTGCCAGGAGTAGCAATTGAACTAGAGACAATTGTGCCAAAACTATGGTCGGGTTTAAAAATCACCGATCGCGATTTTACGATTAGTAACTTACTCAATGCTCACCAGTCGGGAGAGTTTGATATTATTCATCTTGCCTCCCACTCGCTCTTCAATCCTGGTAAGCCAGAAAGATCTTTTATTCAGTTTAGCGATCGCCGATTAAATTTGACCCAGCTTGCCGACCTCAATTTAGACCTGCCCGCGGTTGATTTACTAGTCTTGAGCGCCTGTGAAACGGCACTAGGAGATGAAGATGCAGAGTATGGTTTTGCAGGATTAGCAATGCAGGCGGGAGTAAAATCCGCTCTAGCTAGTCTGTGGCTTATCGATGATGTGGGAACAGTACTGCTGATGAGCAATTTTTACCAGCAGTTGCAGTCCACTCCCATCAAATCTGCTGCCTTACGCCAGGCTCAACTAAATTTGCTTCAGGGAAAAGCGATCGTCGAAAACGAGCAAATTATCGGTTTGAATGTGGAAGTCAATCTACCCACCATTACCGCAGCCCAACAAAACCAAGATTTTACCCATCCCTACTACTGGGCTGGATTTACCATTATTGGCAATCCTTGGTAATCCACTGTACTAATTAGGCAGAAGGCAGGAATAGCTATCTCCCCATCTCTCAATCAAATCCACGGTTGCCTATTTCAAAAGTTCCTTGACTGCCTCTGTTTTCATGCGGGCACCCAAAACTGTCACGATTTTAGAAGAAGCTAAAGAAGCTAGTCTGCCTGCTTGTGCATAGTCCATGCCGTTAGTCATGCCGTAGAGAAAAGCCCCCGCATACATATCTCCCGCTCCAACAGTATCGATCGCCTGAACGGGAAATGGCTCAATTTCAATTAGCTGTTCGCCATCAAAAACCACCGAACCTTTTGCTCCCCTGGTGATTGCAAAGCCTTTTGCCAGGGTTTTGAGATATGCAACTGCCTTATCAAAATCTTCCGTATCCGCCATCAGCATTGCTTCACCTTCATTAGCAAACAAGAAATCTACTCCCGAACCAATAATTTCTAGTAGTCCCGATTTGAAAAACTTGACCATATTAAAATCAGCTAGGGTAAACGCGACCTTTTTGCCCGCAGCCTCGGCAATTTCTCTAGCTTTAATCGCTGCCTGTTTGCTGCTTTCTCCACTCACTAAATAACCTTCAATATAAGTGTAGGTAGAGTTTTTAATCGCTTCTGGCACTAGTTCTACGTCGCTAAACTCTCCTGAAATCCCCAGAAAAGTATTCATCGTCCGATCGGCATCAGGAGTTACAAACACTAAACATTTACCCGTCACACCAGATTGAGCTGCTTGATTTTCGAGGTTGCTTGCGACACCACAGTCAATCAAGTCTTGAGTGTAGAATTTTCCCGGCTCATCATCTGCCACTTTACAAGAATAAAATGCCTGCCCCCCAAACTGAGCGATCGCAATCAGGGTATTGGCTGCTGAACCGCCACAGGAACGTTTGCTATTGTAGCTAGCTAGGTTACTGACAATCTTGTCCTGACTATCGCGATCGAGAAGAGTCATTACGCCCTTTTCAATACCCAGTTCCTCTAGTACTTTTGGCTCAATTGCAAACTCCACGTCTAGTAGAGCATTCCCCAGAGCATATACATCGTACTTCGTCATAAAACACCTCAAACAAGCTTACGGTCAACCTTAAGCAACATATCACTATTAGCCCCTGGGGAGCAGCAGCAGCCTGGGTTAATTTTTTAGATATTTGATTTTTTGACTCAACAAACATGAAGCTTTAGAAAACTGGATATGGGTAAGAAAGATATAATTATCTCAATTGATTTGATAAACGTGCCGAATATTAGGTTTTAGCCTGCCCTCTTTTTTTATGTCATCATCCAATTTAAAAACCGCTGTTGAACAACAACAGCGAGAAGATTATCTTAATGAGCTTCCTGGGGAAGTGGAGATGTCTCTCTTTGATCACCTTGAAGAGCTGAGACTAAGAATATTTTATGCGCTAATTGCAGTGGCGATCGCCGCGTTAGGCTGCTTTATTTTTGTTCGTCCCCTGGTTCGGGTTCTCGAAGTCCCCGCTCAGGGAGTACAGTTTCTTCAACTAGCCCCTGGGGAGTTTTTCTTTGTTTCGATTAAGGTTGCTGGCTACAGTGGTATGGTTTTAGCCAGTCCATTTATTCTTTATCAAATTGTTCAGTTTGTAATTCCCGGCTTGACACGAAAAGAGCGACGGCTACTCGCACCCGTGATTTTTGGCTCTAGCATTCTGTTTTTCGCCGGCTTATTTTTTGCCTACATTGCCTTGATTCCTGCTGCACTCAACTTCTTTATCAATTACGGTAGCGATGTTGTACAGCAGTCTTGGTCGATTGATAAATATTTTGAGTTTGTTTTATTGCTGCTATTTAGTACAGGGCTAGCATTCCAGATTCCCATTGTTCAGCTAATTCTTGGTTTTCTCGGAATTGTTAGTTCCGCACAAATGTTTGCAGGCTGGCGGTATGTTGTACTCGGCTCGGTCATTATGGGCGCAATCTTAACTCCTTCTACCGATCCTTTAACTCAGTCTCTTCTTGCTGGCGCAGTACTGGGGCTATATTTTGGCGGTATCGGTGCGGTTAAACTACTAGGCAAATAACTGTTTTCTAATTCGTCATAAAACTAGAGGAAAATCGATATTAGCAAACCAATACCAACAAAGATACAGCTTAAAATTGCCAGAGCGCTCAACTGCTGCTGTAGATTTGCCTGTTTGCTTAGTTTATCTAAACGACCCGACATATAGTACACTTGTTTTTCCAAAGTCGCGCATCTGTTTTCGAGAGAGGGGCTAAC
>JBCBEA010000233.1:0-6440 GCA_038529195.1 Cyanobacteria bacterium J06600_6 | reverse complement strand
AAACAGAAGTGAAGTCAAAGGGATGTTTACTAGATATATATGCCTGAGCAATGTTGTTTCTCCACAACTAAATTATCGCCCTAGTTTCCTTGACCGATAAGCACGACAAAATCGATTGCTACTATAGCTTTGAGCTTAATTATAAATAGGCTACAAAGGCAAGACTAATGTTGTTTTTGTAATCTTGATTCTTATTTCTTAGCTTTTAAGCATATTTGCTTACATTAACAAAAACACATCTTAAATTGAGGAGATAAAATAACAAAGTTAAGATTATATTAATAATTAGAGAGTTTTAAAAATCTCAAAAAAACAACAGCAATGATCTTAAAATATTGCTGTATCTAAAATATTTATTTTGGATGTCAAAGAAATCGAGATAAATAATGCCATTAAAAAGCGATCGCTTTACCGAAAGACAGTACTTTCTCAATCTAGTAGCGATCGCATTACTTTTGAGACTAAGAGCTAAAAGCCCATAGCTTATAGCTGATGTGAAGCCTTTTACTTCTGCCAAGTCACCTTGATTGAGCTGGGTAGACCAATGTTACCGTGAACAATAATACCTCGTTCGTTGGCATCGAGATGACGCACGATTTTATAGACGGTTTCAACCTCACCACTGATTCCTGCTTTGCTAGCCAATTCTGCCAGAGAAAGACTTGCATCAGTTTGCTGCAAAGTTTCAATCACCTTTTTCTGAATGTTTAATACTGCTGCTGCTGCTTTTTTGCCTGCCTCTACTCCTGGTTGGTGATAGGCATTGATCTTAACCAACGAAGCATAGATACTGACTCCACGCTCGTAAAGAGCGATTAAAGCACCAACAATACGCTCGTTAACTTTGGGAATAGTGATTGTAATCGAATCTCTCTGTTTATCATTAAGAGCAGTGCGAGTACCGAGTAAAAACCCTTTTAGATAGTCTCCAGAAGTAACGCCAGGCTCAATCTCTCGATATTCTCCCGATCTGTCTTCCAATACTTCAATAAAGGTAAGAAAGAAGTTGTTAACTCCTTCTCTTAGCTGCTGTACATAGGCATGCTGATCCGTCGAGCCTTTATTACCGTAGACGGCAATTCCCTGATTGACGACATTGCCATCCAGATCCATTTCCTTACCTAGAGATTCCATGATTAGCTGCTGGAGATAGCGACTAAAGAGCAACAGACTATCTTTATAGGGCAAGATTACCATGTCTTTTTCGCCTCTACCGTGTCCTGCACAGTACCATGCCATTGCCAATAGAGCAGCAGGATTTTCCTTGAGGCTGGGCTGACGAGTTAAAGCATCCATTGCTTTTGCCCCTTCTAACATTGCCCGAATATCAATTCCCTGGAGGGCAGCAGCCACCAAACCGACGGGAGATAATTCTGAAGTACGACCCCCAACCCAGTCACGCATGGGAAAGATAGCCAGCCAACCCTCTCGCTCGGCGATCGCCTCCAGCTTACTGCTTTTTCCTGTAATGGCAAAAGCATGGGCAGCAAAATCAAGGTTATGATCTTCATATACCCTTTTTACTTCTAGCATCCCGTTACGAGTTTCGGGAGTTCCACCAGATTTAGAAATTACCGATACCAAAGTCGTTTCTAAATTATCAATGCCCGCAATAACCTTATCAATTCCAGCCGGATCGGTATTGTCAATAAAGTGAATTTTTAGAGGCGGATCGTTAGGTGCAAGAGCCTGAGCCACAAACTGTGGTCCTAACGCAGAACCACCAATGCCGATGGAGAGAATGTCGGTAAACTTTTTACTGTTAGGAGGATGAATTTCGCCCTGATGTATCTTTTTCTGGAAATCGATCACGCTATTGTTGGTGTCGATAATATCCTGTCTGAGTTCAGCCGTAGGCGCTAAATCGGGATCTCGCAGCCAGTAATGACCTACCATGCGATTTTCATCGGGATTAGCGATCGCACCTCCTTCAAGAGCTTTTATATCTTTAAATGCCCGATCAAACTTTGGTTTTAACTCCTCAATTTGAGCAGCATCAAAGGTAATTCGACTAATATCTAAATATAATCCTAAATTCTCGTTGAAGAAAAGCCAGTCTTGATAGCGTTGCCAAAGTGCTAGATTGTCCATAAGTATTTAATGTCAGCGCGAACTCTACCTGTAAGTTTAGTCGAAGCACTTCACCTTTAAGAATTTTTTAGATTTTCTCTATGTCGTGAGGAGGCAGAGGGCAGGGGGCAGGAGGCAGGAAATAAAGTCTGAAGTAATTGTATTAGGCTTAAAGCCTAGAGCATATAGCTAAGAGCAAAGCTCCTTTATTTCTGTGCCATCTTGTAGAGTTTTTCCATGGTTGCCATACTGGTTAGAGATTTTATCAGCAGGATAAACCAGAAGCCCGCAAAGCAAAAAAGGGCGATCGCAACTCCTTTGAGACTACCGACTAGCAATACCGAACCCGAGAGCAGGCTGAAACCTGATAAACAGGTATAAATCAGACTTTGAATTCCTAGCTGGATCTGCTTGAGCGATCGCTCGCTTTCAATAGATTTGACCTTGACCTGGAGTTCACCAAAATCGAGGCGAGATTCCAAACGCATGATTGAGGTTTGGGTACGGTTGGGCTGTCTGAGTTTGTACTGGATAAACTCTTTAGTTTGACGGGCAAGAATACCGAGCATGCTACCCTGCTGCTGCTGTAGGGCGATTTGCTTCAGGAAGGGTTGAGCTGCTGCCAGCAGATTGTACTGAGGATCGAGAGCACGGGCGATACCATCTAGGGTAGTTAGAGACTTGACCACAAAAGTCATCTGAGGCGGTAGGCGAAATGGCTGCTGTTCAAAAATACTGTAAACTTCTTCCGTAATCTGCTCAAAGGCACGCACGTCCACAGGCTTGTCGCGAAATTCTTCGATCATAAAGCCGATCATCCGCTTGACAGGAGTCATATCGGCAACAGGCTCGATCAGACCCATGTAGATTAAAGTTTCTACTACTTTTTCTGTATCTTTTTTTAAGACAGCAAAAAAAGTTTCGATCATCTGATCTTTAGCGATAGTTTTGACTTCCGCCATCGTGCCAAAATCATAGAATATGATGTCTCCCCTGGCACTGACCGCCATATTGCCAGGATGAGGATCAGATTGGAAAAAGCCGTCTTCTAGTAACTGTTTTAAATAGCAGGTAATGCCTAGCTGAATGACTTCTTGAGTATCAATTTGACTTGCTTCTAAAGCGGGTCGATTATCGATTTTAATGCCTGGTAAGTACTCTAGGGTAAGTATTTTAGAAGTGGTGTACTGCCAATAAACTTGGGGAACGGCAACCCGCTGGTAATTCTGGAAATTCTGACGAAAGCGATCGGCATTTTTGCCTTCATGAATATAGTCGATTTCTAGATACAGCAATTCAAAGAATTCGCGGTAGATTCCTTCTAAATTGAACTTGCGAATACCTTTTAGCAGGCGATTGAGCCAGCGTACTAAATGATGTAGAATTTCAAAATCCAGATTAAACAGGCTCGCCAAGCCAGGACGCTGTACCTTGACAACCACGTCCTCTCCCGTATGAAGTCTAGCTTTATGCACCTGTCCTAAGCTGGCTGCTGCTAAGGGTGTAGGACTAAATTCGGCAAACAGCACCTCGATTGGTTTACCCAATTCTTGTTCGATGACGGCGATCGCTAGTTGGGAAGAAAAAGGCGGAACCCGATCCTGAAGCAGACCAAATTCTTCAATATATTCAATCGGAATTAAATCAGCACGGGTCGAGAGAGACTGACCTATTTTAATAAATGTTGGTCCGAGTTCTAGAATATTTTTAACCAGCCAGCGAGCCAGACGAGATCGACGCTGAGAAGAATTGTTCTGAGTAACCTTATCCCACCAAAGAGACAAAATAAACCTGATCGAAATCCTAAAAACTTTGAACTGGCGCAAAAATGGTGAGTAACGATAGCCATTGTTAGGCGATCGCAATGGCTGGGAATTTTTAGACTGTTTGCTTTTGTGCCATTTCATAGAGATATCAGAAAGCCGACCGAGTGGGACATAAGATCGATTTGAGAGCGGTTTAACACATTGCTTGAGTTCAGAACGTTATCACAATACCAAACCTATTGGCTTCAATTAAAAAACCTGCTTCATAGCCTACGCAATAGGTGGTTGAATTTGCGGTAATTTAAGCGTAAAAGTTGTGGCAAATGCCGTATCTTCGCCATCCAAAGGCTGACTTTTGACCTCAATTTTGCCATTTAAATGCTCTACCAAATACTGTACGAGAGTCAATCCCAAACCCGTACCAGGGACGGCGCGGTCGGTAACTCCCTGTCCCCGTCGGAACTTGTCAAAAATGTAGGGTAATTCCTCAGGAGTAATACCTGCCCCAATATTAGAGACAGAGATCGATATTTCTTCTTGCTTGATCTTGGCGTGGCTGGGAATTATCTGGCTAGTCACGAACATTTTAATCGTCGTGCTGGGGTCGCAATATTTACCTGCGTTAGAAAGCAGCTCTTGCAGAATATGCTTCAAACTGTCAGCATCGGTATGAATTTTCAGATCTGCTGGGGCAACATTACAGATGAGATTGAGGTCGCGATCGCTCTGCCACTTATCTTTAAATGAGTGACTTAAATCGGCAATAGTTTGGCTTAAGTCTAGTTCTTGAGGGCGATAGTCTAATTCTCCTGATTCTACCTGCTGTAAAGTTAATAGGTCTTTGATGAGGCTATATTCGCGATTCCATTCCTGCTCTAAAATATCTAAATATTTTTCTCTCATTTCAGGAGATATCTCAGATCGACGCAGCATTTTGATCGCAATTTTCATGCTAGTCAAGGGCGTTTTTAGCTCATGACTCATACTATTCATAAAGTCATCTTTAAGCTGATTTACCCTCTGTAGCTGCTGGATATGCTGTCGCATTTTAGCCGACAGCTTCCCCTGCATATCCATACTTGACTGTAGCTGGGCAGTTCTTTCATCAACAATTAGTTGAACTCGACTCAGAGTGCGATCGTGAGTTATTGCCGTACTCATTTGAGTTGTTACCCAGTCAATCAAATTTAGTTCTTCTACCGACCAAAAACGAGGTAAGTTACTTTGTAACACCAGTAGACCCAGGGTGATTGCCGAGTCGGCTTCCCCAGTTTGACGACCCATAATCGGCATCATCAACAGAGCATTACCTTGGCTAGTAACTAAATCTACTTCTAAGTCAGGAAAAGCAGTATCTGAATCAAAATATAGACATTCAGGAGCTTCTCGCCAAGCCTGTTGGCACAGAGCAGATTGTTTTAGATCAAGACTAGGCAAAGTAGTCAGAGATGAATCAGAATCATCACTCCAGTAGCAAGTAATTCTGGCTGTACCTTTGACCGAATTTTGACTACGATCTTTCGCCTTTAAAGGATTTTGATATTTAAACATCAGGATCAGCGCCCGGTCTAGTTCGAGGGTGCGACCAATTGATCTGAGGCAGTTTTGAAACAAAACTTGGGGTTGATAGCCCAAACTGATTTCTCGACTTAGGTTCTTGAGTAAATTTTGATAGCGAGATTTGGTACGAGACTGATGTTGCAGTTGAGCCTGAGAAATTGTGATTGCGATCGCATTGACTAACTCTGGAGATAATTTCTGTTCTACCTCTGTCCAGTCTGAAATGGCGGGCTTCAGTATTAAAATTAAGCCGTTAGGGTGCTGTTGAAATTGAGTAAGAATGCCCTGCCAGGTTAGATGAGGATAATGATCTTCGACCAAACTGGCGATCGCTTCCCCTAAAGCGGATTCCAGCTCTACACACCCAGAAGAGCTAATGTCTTGAGCGATCGGGAGATAAGATAACTGTTGGCATGCTGCTGCTGTCAAAGATTTTGCTGCTTTACCACAGCCAATCTGATTTGTTTGTGAGCCATTTGCTTCTGTAGCGACAACAATACACAAATCTGCTGCTAATAAATCGCTGATCAGATCTGCCAAATCTGACAAAATTGTCCAACCATCTGAATTATTCAGAGCCATCTGCAAAATTGTGTTGGCAGTCCAATCGCAACTTGGATGTAACATATTCTTTGGCAATTGTTGCTGAGTATGGGGATGATAACTCGAACGGCGCATTAATTCTATTGAACCTAGATCAGTTTGATTCATTCTAGTTTTAATGAGCTATTAGTACATTACGGTTGGAATTAAATCTAGAAAAAACAGCTGATTAAATAGCTTCTAATTTCCTCCCACAGCCTTAACATTCCCATTTTTAACTAACAAATCCATACATAGGATAACTATTTTTCTTGAAGCACATCTGAATTAAAATATTTTTTTTAACAAAGATAAAGTTGATAATTACTTGACTTCGCTAATGAGCCTAATTAATAGTGAGGGCAAAATTCAGCCTAAAGCATTCTACTCATATTCAAAAGTGTTTAAATCCTTTACCTTGCTCCAGAGTTTGAGGGTCAACCTGCCCAAAATTTTCAGCTT
>JBCBEA010000232.1:0-6455 GCA_038529195.1 Cyanobacteria bacterium J06600_6 | reverse complement strand
GGGAATTAGTTTTAGGAGGAGTATATTTCTTAACACTATCTCTGGTCTGGGCTTCAGATTTATGACTAGATTTAACAGGGGCTTTAGCAGGTGTAGCGACCTGACTACGATTAATACCGCGATCGCTTTTGAGCATGATATAAACCATATTTAGCTCACTGATCGCTTCGATTAGTTCTCCAGACTGAGCCAAGACCTGATACTGATCTACGGTTAACTTCTTCAAGAAATTGGGATAGACTAATTCTGCACCATGTCCAGCTTTTAATAGCTCCTGGGCTAGCTTACTTTTAACAATTACTTTATCTTTATTCTCTGCCAACCTTTTGCCAACTTGAGTCAGGACTAACTGATGTTCGGCAAAAGCATTCTTGCGGGATAGTTGCTCATAAGCAGGGTTAACTAGTTTTGATAAAATTTGCCCTGCGGTTCTGGCTTTTGCTGGCTCGGAACGACATTTGTCTGGGTGCAGCTTTTGAGCAATTTTAAGATACCGCAGGCGAATCTGCTTGGGGTCGGCATCTAATGAGACTCCTAATACGGCGTGATGGTCGATGATATTGAGCTTAAAAAGTCCCTGTTTAATTGCAAAAGACATAAAAAATAGAGATATATAATGAGCCAGCAGTTAAATATGTTGTTTGGACATGTCCTTGCCGGGGAAACGTCAATTCAGATAGAAGCTGTATTAATATAGTTCCCTGAATTTTCTGGGAAATAACGAGAAGAGGATAATCTAAGTCAACAGCAATTTACATGTATTCGTCTTATTTTGGAATCTAAACTTGATTTCGGCAAGCAATTGAGCACAAAAAAATGAAGTTCTCGTTATAAAAACTCCATTTTATCTATTTAAAAAATCAACTTACCTGTTCTAATTGGTTTTCCAATCAGCTCTAGTTATTTAATCTTGACTGTTGACCGTCTATCTTATTTATCTGCGGGAGTTTCTTGAGGAGTGCTAGGAGTGGTAAAGAGACTGTTGTAGGTTTCATAGACAGCCTTGCTTAGAGGCGTTAGAACATTAGTAATCAGACCTTCTAGAGTAGTTACAGGAGTCTCTGCTGGCTGAGACTGAGTTGTCGTTGCCACTGGCTGTTCGGTTGGCAAGGGCTGTGCCTGAACTTCTGACGTTTGCGAAGGATTGATATTAGCGGGATCGTTAGTCGTAGGAAGAGTCGCAACATTGTCTAACACCTGAGGATTAGGATTGTTGCTCATATAAATATGCTGGATTGCGCCACCTTGATAGAGACGCTTAGTAAATTGCCACCCTGGATTCATTTCGATTTTCATTGGCTCTTCGACAATACCTCTAGTACTACCGATAACCAAATCCTGCTGTCTGGGGTCTTTATGATCGGCAACTAACTGTAGTTGTCCGTTAGCATTGACCAGATTCAGGGTGTATTCGACCTTGTCATCTTTGCCGTTGTATCTGAGGGAATAGCCGTTAGTATCGACCGCTTTACGACAGTCATTAGTATGATCGAATTGAAGCAGCTGTAGATCTACTTTAGTAGGGGTACTGCCAAATTCTTGCCAACAGGACTTTTTGCCTGGAACCTGTTCGATAATTGCCAGCTTATACTGCTTGAAATTAAACGGTACTGCTACGGCTACAAATTGACTTTGATCTACCGCGAATTCTTGAAATTCTGTTGCTTGGGCAGCTTGGAAAGGCGCGATCGCACTAAGTCCAACTGTTGCGGTAGTAGCTAGCTTGAGAGGTAAAGATAGTTTCATGTGTTTAAAAGTTAGGGAGAGATTGTTCAAATATGGGGTCTCACTACCGTCTTAAAGGCTTGCTTAATCTGAGCTTATATAAAACATTTGTGAGATGTTCTGATTAAATTTATCTGTTGAATAAATATACGTATCACTTTTAGTCTTAATGCAATCTTATAGTACAAGGCGAACTACATAGCCTACTTTAAGAAAACTTCAGTATTTGTATTATTTAACGATAAATAAGCACAAGCCTCTGCCTCTCACTGTTCTTATTTAGATGGCCACTCTTTTAATTCGGGAGTGCTGCCCAAAGCCTGGCTCAATTCATCATGAATCAAACCATTGGTAGCTAAAACGCGACCTGCGGGAATATCTAACGGACTACCATCATATGCTGTGACTTTGCCTCCTGCCTCGCGCAAAATAACAATTCCTGCTGCCATATCCCAGGGTTGAATACCTCGTTCCCAATAGCCATCTAGTCTACCGCAGGCAACTCCCGCTAAATCCATTGAAGCGCAGCCCAAACGGCGTACTCCCTGACTGAGATGGGTCAAGTGACAGAATTCCGCATAATTATTGTCGTTGGTTTCACGGCGATCATAAGCAAAGCCAGTAATTAACAGACTTTTATTTAACTTCTGAGTTTTTGAAACTTTAATCGGACGGCGATTGCGAGTCGCTCCCAGTCCAGTTGCTGCCTGAAATAGCTCATCACTAAAAGGATTATAGACCGCTCCTACAGTGGGTATGCCGTCAATCATCAGACCGACAGAAGTTGCTGCTAGAGGTAATCCATGAGCGTAGTTCGTCGTTCCGTCTAGGGGGTCGATCGCCCAAAGATATTTGCTTTTAGCATTACCCAACGAACCTGACTCCTCTGCCAGAATTTGATGTTCGGGGAGATGGCGCTTTAGTACCTGCAAAACTTCAGCTTCGGCTAGCTTATCCGCTTCCGTAACCAAGTCTCCTGGTCCCTTTTCCTGAATATCGCTATCGCTTAATTTACCCCACTTTTCCTTCAGGACTGCACCCGCAGCCAGGACTGATTCGGTAGCAACGTCTAAAAAGATCTGTAGTTCTTCGGCTGATTGAGTCATTGTTTGTTTTGTAAACGAAACTGACTAGGAGTGTAGCGCATTGCCTGCTGCGGATTCCAGATTCCGTAGCCCATCAGGCGGGCATATTCTTGCGACGACCTGAGCAGCTGACTATGAGCGTTGAGCGATCTATCGTTGATCAGCACATATCCCGACTCGACTAGCTGTTGACTAATCAAGGTTTGTCCCCGCCACAGATGACCCTGAATCCGACTATAGCGATCGCGTTCTAAATTCTCTGTTTCATCTGTTTCAATAGCGATCGTCTGATCTAAAACTAAATCCTGTAATTTCTTCTGTGCAGCAGCAGCCCAAGGATCTTGTCGCCAGTCGGGAGCATTAATCCCTTCAATTCTTAGCTTTACGACTTCAGATGTCCCTGTTAACTGCACTTCTACAGTTTGACCGCTTAAGACTCGCGTTACTTTGCCTGAATAGAAATTCCCCTTCTCAGGGGTGGCACTACAGCCGACAAGAAATACCAAACAACAGGAAATAATCATACTTCCAAGATTAAGCTTCATTTATTCTCTACACCTGATGATTAATAACTGATGACTGTTGACTGTTAACTGTTAACTGCTAACTGATTTCGCTCGACAGTCTCGCAGCCAGAGCTGTACACCCTGACCAATGATGCCGTTAGTCGTCTCTCTTGGTGGCGTAGGGGGATTTTGTCGAGAATTGCCAAAGCGAGAGAATAAAATGACGGTACGCCAACCACTTTTGGTTTGAGTTAAAAATAGCCAGTGATAGGTTTGCAGATCGACAATCTTGCCATTGATATACTGTCTTTCTAAAACAGTAAAAAATATCTGTTCTGGATCTGTTTCATCAAGGCGATCGTACTGTAATCGCGGTAGCTTTTGCGGTTCAAGCTCTGCTTCGCCAGCGGTTAGTATATAGTTTTCAATTCCTGCTGCCTGGTTTATATCTTGGGTGCGTTGGATGATGCGGTTACTGTAGGCAGGTAAATCCTTGAGTAGTAGAGAGCTTAACTGTTGAAGATCATTGGGACAGGTAAATACATCTTCAGATTCTGCTGCTGCAATTTTGCCTACTTCTACAGATAAGACTCGGACAGGCTTAAAGACAATAGTTTGGGTTATGCCCATTGCCAGAATAGCAATTATTAATCTATCTATGTGCCCAAATCCGAGGTTCACCTTCACCACTAACAAATACTTAGGAAACTAAGCGAATAAACTTTTTCTTGCCTACTTGTAACACTTTTCCTGCCAGATCGTCGGGAGAATCAAAAGTAGCGTTGACATCGGTTTGGCGATCGCCTTCTAGGCGCACCCCCCCATCTTTGATCAGTCTGCGTCCTTCACCGCTACTTTTACACAAGCCACTGGCTCCCAAGATATAAAAGAGCTTAGCGGGAAATTCGACATTTCCGAGGGAGTATTCAGCAATATCTCCTCCCGCCGTATTGCCCTGCAGAACGATCTTTTCAGCAGTTTTCTGGGCTTCGAGTGCTGCTTCTTTGCCATGAAACTGGGATGCGACTTCAATTGCCAACACTTTTTGGGCTTCGCGAGGATTTTCGGGTATTGACTCTAAATCTAGATCCGTAAGTAGTTCAAAGTAACTGGGGAGTAAAGCGTCAGGGGTTTTCTCTAGTTTGGAATACATCGACAGCGCATCTTCCTGTAAGCCCACGTAGTTATTTAACGACTTAGACATTTTTTGTACACCATCTGTACCCAGGAGAATCGGCAACAGCAGTCCAAACTGAGGCGTTTGATTAAAGTGTCGGTGTAGATCTCGTCCCACAGCAATATTAAACTTTTGATCGGTTCCGCCTAATTCAACGTCCGCCTCTATCGCTACGGAATCGTAACCCTGCATGAGAGGATATAAAAATTCATGAAGAAAGATGGGCTTTTCTTGACCATAGCGTTCGGCAAAACCTTCTTTGGCAAGCATCTGTCCTACGGTCATGGTGGCAAGCAATTCTTGGATTTGGGCTAAATCTAGCTTGCCTAACCACTCAGAGTTGTAGCGAATTTCCAAACGCCCTGGAGTATCAAAATCTAAAATTGGCTTGAGCTGGTCTAAGTAGCTCTGAGCATTGGCTTTAACCTGCTCGGGGGTCAGCTGACGACGTACATCAGATTTCCCGGTGGGGTCGCCGATCTGAGCTGTAAAATCGCCAATAATCACGACCGCAGTATGTCCTGCATCCTGAAAAGCCCGCAGTTTACGGAAGGGGATACTGTGACCCAAATGAATATCTGTGCCTGTCGGATCGATGCCCAGCTTAATTCTCAGAGGAGTTTTGGTTTGAGCAAGACGCTGGCTCAAGTTTTCATCTTGACTATCTGAGTCGGGGCGATCTGGAAAAATTTCGCTTGTCCCACGATGTAGCCACTCTAAACTTTTGCCTTCAGCCGAATCAGACATTACCCAATTACCCGTTGAAAAATTAATTTTGGTCAGATTACCAAAGTATCAAATTCTTTGCCTCAAAATCTATCAATCTGTAGCTATGATGCAATGCGACTGTCTCTCTAGCTAATTACCCTGTTCAATCAGGAAAAATTCTTATACCCTATCATTACTCACACAACCTTAATCGATCGCCAAACGCGGAATTATGCCTTCAGGAGTTGTACACGATCGCATCACTATCTGGCTCTTACCTTGGGTTGTCGGCATTACTTATTGCCTAACTCGCAGCGCCGAATTGACTTTAATTGTTTCAGGCGGTTATTTGTTTAGCGGGATGATGTTTGGACCCGATCTTGATATTCATTCCCTGCAATACAAGCGTTGGGGTATAATTCGCCGAATTTGGTTGCCCTATCGCCAGTTTTTTCGCCATCGATCAATGTTTTCCCACGGTTTAATCGTCGGCACCTGTCTGCGCTTGGTCTACCTTTTTCTAATTATGGGGGCGATCGGTATTTTGGGCGTAGCGATCGCTCAACTACTCTTTGGTTTTGCCTGGAATTGGCAGGATTTTGTGAGTGAGAAATTACACCTGTTGACTAACAAATATTCAAGAGAGACAACTGCAGCATTTATTGGTTTAGAGATTGGGGCAATGAGTCATAGCATTAGCGACTGGTTCAATTCTCATCGTAAGCGCCGTCTAAAAAAGAAACTGGTTAAGACTAAAGCTAAAAATAAGGCTCGAAAAATACGTTCTGCGAGGATTTATCAAAAAAAGAATTAACGGCAGTTAGGAGAGTGCGCAATATGGCTCAATCTAAGTTTATGATTGGACTAATTACGGTATTTCTATTAGCTGGGTTAAATATGCCCTAGAGTAAAGCTAGAGAGCGCAATATAGATTAGATGCTTAGACAAGTAGATGCAAATATTTGGGTAGCGGAACAACCTTTAAAATTTCTGGGACTAGAAGTTGGAACTCGGATGACAGTGATTAAGCTGGACGATGACTCTTTAGTTTTAATTTCGCCGATTGCAATTGACCCAAAATTAAAACAACATCTCGATACTCTAGGACAGGTCAAGTACATAATTGCACCAAACTTATTTCACTATTTGTATTTAGAACCAGCACAAAACCTATATCCCCAGGCAAAAATCCTTGCCCCACCAGGATTAGCAGCGAAACGCCCAAATATCAACACAGACCTTATATTCACTCAA
>JBCBEA010000231.1:0-6495 GCA_038529195.1 Cyanobacteria bacterium J06600_6 | reverse complement strand
CCCAGATGGTTTACCCCTAGAATTTATTCGTACACTGGGTCGGCAATGAAGGCTACTTCATAAATGCGATCGCCAATCATCTGCTGCTCTGGTGGTAACAAAATTTTGAGAGTTTCAAGCTTGTTTGGTTCCCTGGCTCGTAGCGACTCAATTTTATGCTGTAGCTTTTCTAACCAACTGCTCAGATCCGACTCTGAGTCCGTGAGGTCAAAGGAAAGATGATAGTAACCGACATAGTGCTCGTCATGAAAAGCATCCGCAGCAGGCTTGGGTTCGGGAATTTGAATTAGCTCAATTCTGCCTTCTAGTCCCGTCATCCAGCAGGCAAGAGTATAGCCCGTGGTAAAACGTTCATTGACAGTAAAACCTAACTGTTCGTAAAAAGCGATCGCCCGATGTATGTCAGCGGTGCGAATTGAAGCGTGGTGCATTTTTTCAGTAATTAGTCATCAGTTATCATGGCTGCGCGCGAGCAATAATTACTCAAACAAAAAGCGATAGGGATAGTGGCGAGGAACTCCTGGCTCTTTTTCAAGGGTAAAGTTAATAATTTCCCAGTGAGCTTCAGCATCTACTTCAGGACTAAAACTAATCGGTAGACCATAAAGTTTAGGAGACTTAAATTCGGGAGTCTCCCGCCATGGATGACTGCGACCCAAATAGGAACTCACTAAATCACGATAGCGGACGGCAATAATTACTTTCGTGGCACGATAGCCTTCTGTGTAGAGAGCATCCAGAGCCTCATGAATTTCAAACCGAATGCCATCGGGATGGGTATGCTGACGATACCACTGGTTTTCCCAACGTCGCCAACTTCTGCCAGAAGGCAAATGAACCAATTCTTCCAGTTTAGGATCGGCTTCAAAAGCACCATGACGACTACACAGATAGGTATCCGTTAGGGTTAGAGCGGGAATTTTCTGTCGGCAGTGAGGACAAATAATTTCTGGACCAAAAACAGGGTATTGTAAAGCTAAATCCATATAATCTAAACTTGGTTCTGCTTTCTTATAACACGGCTAAATCTTGTTGTACTGAAATTAACTAAATCTTGTTAGATAGCTTATCCTAAATTATGCCTCAACCGCTTGATTCTTATTGGTCTGTTCCTGATCTGTCTCTCGCTGCTTTCGTTGCAGACAGTGCGACGGTTATAGGCAATATTTCTCTCTCCGAGGGTTCTAGCGTCTGGTATGGAGCAGTAGTTAGGGGAGACGTAGAGCGAATTGAAATCGGCAGGTATAGCAATGTTCAAGACGGGGCAATCTTACACGGAGATCCAGGTAAGCCCACCATTCTCGAAGATTTTGTGACAGTTGGTCATCGAGCCGTAATTCATTCTGCTCATATTGAAACGGGATGTCTGATTGGTATCGGAGCAATTGTTTTAGATGGTGTGAGAGTAGGCGCAGGCAGCATTATTGGTGCGGGAAGTGTGGTAACCAAGAATGTCCCCATGCGATCGTTAGTCGTGGGTGTTCCTGGGAAAAAGGTTAGAGATATTAGTGAAGTGCAGGCTGCTGAATTAATCGAACACGCTCGCAAATATCAAAAGTTGGCTCAGGTACATGCAGGAACAGGCAAAGATTTAGGCTTTGTTTAAATCAGTCACAAAAAAACAGGAGTTAATTTTACGGCTCCTGCTATCTGATTTAGGTTCGAAACTATTAAATTTGTGCCAGAAGCGAACTAGTTGCGATCGCCGTTTAGCTGTTCTTTGAGGGCAGCAAGAGAAGACCAGCGATTATCTTGGTAGTGTTCTTCTGCAGTCGTTTTCTGACTCGCTCCTGGACAGTTTTCACCGCAAACTTTTCTTAGGGGTAAAGCTAAAGACAATTGCTCAAACAGCCAGGTTTCAGGATCGTAATGTCCGTTAGGAGGTAAAGTCTCGGAAAGATCTTCTAACGATACCTCTCGCTCACTAGGGATGTCAGCTGCATTTTCTAGCTCCGACTCTAGCCAGACAAGTTCAGAAGTGTCGATCGCCAGACGATGATTGTAATGCTGCAGACAGCGATCGCAAACTAAGGTAGAGATTGTTTCTGCCTCGGCTACAATCTCTAAAAAATTGCCTCCATGACGTACTGAAATCGCTCCTTTGACGGGAACGAGAGTGTCTAAACCCGCAATATTATCATCGACGATTATCTCTGCGGTACGCTGGGAAGCTTTAAGCAGATGGGGAATATAGATCGGTTCCATTATTTATCTCAAAAACTTATCTTCAAAGCCGGCTAGATTTGAACCTGCGGATATAATTTCCGTCTATGCTGACAAAATTACTAGCTTGCGATTTGGCTCTTGACCTCGACTTTCACTTCTCAAACCCTCTGTATTTTCAATTAAGGAATGGATTTGCTTCCTTTCGGCAGAAGATAAGCCGGGAATCTCTACCTCTTCTCCTGTAGACTGCACCTGGGCGATCGCTTCTTGGGTTAGAGTCGTTAATTCTTGGTTGCGTTGAACCCGATAACCATCAAGCTCGACGACAAAAGAATTCTGTTGTTCTGGCTCTGCACCCAAATTAAGCACGGTATTAGTTAAATACTGCAAGGCATCAATACTTTCACCTTTATTACCAATTAGCTGCTGTTTTTGCGCTTCACTCAAACCTGCAGCGCTAATACTCAACCAGCTAGAACTGGAGTCTGCATCAACCGTGGCAAATCCTTCTGTCTCAACTTTTGCAGTTACTCCCATCAAAGTAAGCAACTGCTCTAACCATTCTTTTCCCGAACTCAATTGATTTTCCACTATATTTGGCGGTAATTATGTTGAACGGCAATTAACCTGAAGTTTTTTCTTTCTTTTTAGAACGCTTGCGCTCAAACGGCAGAGCGTCGCGATTCCCTGCTGCTTCGGCTTTCTCCTGTTCATCTAAAATCTTCTGTAAGTCAGCGGGTAGAGGCTCGCGCATCAAGAACCAGGTTTGACCTGTTTGGAAGAAGTTAGCTACTACAATGTACATCAATACGCCAGCAGGAAGGGGAAAGAAGAGGAACATACCGCTAAATAGTAAAGGCGTAATCTTATTAATTGCCTGCTGCTGATCTGCGCCCGCGCTAGCATTCTGCGCTCCGCTCATTTGCTGGTTGACATAAATTCCGACGCCGAACATCAAGACCATTGCCAAGATATCAAAGTTGATGCCACCATCTTCGTTAGTCACACCGACTCGACCCAGTTTCTCAATAAACAAGAATCCTGTATTTGCAGCAATACCTGGAATAGTCACCTGAATCGTTGCATCTCCAGGTTCTAGAGCGGTAATTGTACCGTCTTCATTAACTCTTACTCTCTCAGACCCTTTCGTAACCTCGTAGGTCGGTTTTAGGTCTTTATTATTTTCGGGATATTCGCTTAACAGAGTACTCAAAGACTTGCCGTCAGGAGTTTGAAACTCAACTTTGGTAGTTTCACCTACGGCTACCTTACTGCCGCCTGGCAACATAGCCGCAATTTGTTCGTGTATCCCATCGTCAATATAAATATTTTTGGGCTTAGTCGCAAAAGGCTGCGGTGCAACTCGCTCGATTTGCTCTTGGGGCAAAATCTGTACGTTGACGTCGTAGGGAGTATTAGTAAACGGCGATCCTCTCAAAGTTGCAAATAGGGCAAACAAAATCGGCATTTGTAATACGAGAGGTAAACATCCCGCCAAAGGATTGCCAAACTCCTGCATTATTTTCGCCTGTTCTTCACGCTGCTTTTCGGGGTCGTTTTTATATTTCTGCTTAATTTGCTCCTGTTTCTCTTTCATCAAAGGCTGAACGATTTTCATCTTGCGCATGTTACGAATTTGCCCTGCGCTTAAAGGAACTACCGCAAAACGAATGACAATTGTCAGAGCGATAATCGAAAAACCATAGCTCGGCACTAATCCATAGAAAAAATCTAGGATTGGGAGCATAATGTTATTTGAAAGGAAGCCGATACCAAAATCCATTTTTTAATCTGTCCAGCCTTTTACGGAATAATTATAATTGCCAGTCTAGTTTAATCGATCGCCCGTGAGGAAAACCGATCTAAACTATTTTTTCTATGAGTCTTTTTAGTTAACTCGAATCGCCTCAAGAGGTCTGCCAGTCTTGTCTGCTGCTTTTTCAGAAACGTAGTCGTAAATCTCTCTAAACTGAGGCACGGCACGCATCTCTAAACGACTTTTATCTCTAAGGGTAATCACCAAATCGCCCCACAAGCCTACTCCTCTGGGAACTTTGACGATCTTCATTACTTCAGAGTAGATAATATCTGTTCTCTGTGTGCCTCTCCAGCCACCAATGACACATATTCTTCGGTCTGTAATGCGGTAACGCAGCCATAAAGCTCTGACAATTGCACCAACAGTAAGAGGAATACAAATTACTGTAAACGCTAACAATATATTAAAAATCAAATCCCCAACATGGGGACCACCTTCGTAATAAACTTCTTCTTTAATACCCATTGATTATTTTTGTTTGTTTTAATAACTCTTCTAATTCTCGCAAAAAATGTTCATATTTGCATTCAATTGCTTTGGGCTTGACGACAATTACAACTTTCCAACCAGGCTCTACATGGCGTAGATAGTTTCTAATTACACCCTTAAGCTGTCTTTTGATTCGGTTGCGAACTACTGCTTTCTTGCTGACTTTTTTGCTGATCGAGATACCAAAACAGGTGGCGGGGAGAATATTTTCGCTATTTGATTCGCTTTCGGCAAGAGCAATTAGGGTTAAATGAGGACTGTAACGACGGACGCCCTGTACGTAAACAGCCCTGTAATCTTTTCGATTTCTCAATCGATGGGCTTTTGGTAATCCCATCTGAAAACTATCAGCCTAAACTGATAAACGATGACGACCTTTTTTGCGACGAGATGCAATTACGCGTCTACCGTTACTGGTGCGCTTGCGAGCGCGAAAGCCAGATTTTCTTTTTTGTTTGCGGGAAGTTCCCCCTAAAGTACGCTGAGTCATTTTTTATTTCCTCGATAAACTATTGTGTGTAGGCTTAACAAAGCGAAGCAGTTCGTTGTGGGACAAACGCCAAAGGCGTTAGGCGCGACTTTTGAAGCGTCGCTTAGGGAGGGGGTGCTTTGCACCAAGCGGCGCAAGACGAACCTGAAAAGGTTCTGGTCTGCTACGCAGACACTGGCATATACGTGCCGTTCTGAGCCGTTAGGCTCTCCCGCCCTGTCACCCATACAGACTGCAAAGCAGTCGATCGCATCTAGCGATGCTCTGCGCTATTAGGCGCTGTGAAGCTGCTTTAAGAAAAGCCACAATCTCAAATTATAACTCTTGATGCACAACTGCACTGTTCGGCTCGTACTATTTTTGCCTCAGTTTAGTTACTATTAACCGTTTTGCTTGGGGGCGGTTCGTGGTTAGCAGGTAGTTATTTGCTGTCCGATCAAAAATAAAGCGATCGCTATCTCTAAACTTAAAAGGCGATCGCTAAACTTAAACCAAACGAGATGCAGATTAAACTTCTATTTACTGTTTACTGCTAACTGACTACGGATTAATACTAATGACCCAAGCACCAACTCGTTCCGGGACAGGTGCTTGAACCGCAGGGGTTACCTGTGCATAGAAGTAATAAGTGCCTACCTCAGGATTTTTTGTTCCTGAGAAAACTAGCTCTACCTTTCTAGGATCAACTAGAGGTTCTGCAAGATCAATTTGTACAAAGTGATTCTCTTCATCCCAAACCACATTTTTCAAAGCTAAAGACTGATCTTTTTTGCCATTTACTCGAACTTCTATTTTGTCAGTGTTGAACTTACCGTCGAAATAGTCAGGATAGGAAATAATAAACTGAGTCGCACCGTTAACCAGCTTTTTCTTGGGTATGCGCAGACGGTAGCGATCGCGATTATCGGCAATACCGCCAAAGTCTAGATAATAGCTGAGAATATCAACATCTCTGTTACCGAAGAGGACTAAACCAGAACCACCTTGGGCAGAGGCAACGGTATTTACGCCCGCAAAGGTACAGCTAGCGATCGCTAAGGCAGTAAGCAAGGGTTTAAAACAAGATTTAGGAGAAAACATAATTTATTCTGACGATGAGTTTATTGCAGCTAATACTTTAAGCGTCGTTGGCAAAATGTCACGCAGCTTTTGGGTTTAATCTGACAACTATTAAAGTTAATTCCAAATAGGTTATCAAAAATTCAGACGAAATTTAGATCAAAAAGTGCCACTTAGTCTGTTGTCAGATCTGAACAAAGTTTCGAGAGTTTAATTTCGATTCTAATTCTCATGTTAGATAAATTGTGTTGCTGTTTGGGAAATCCGTCACATAATAACCGTTCAAAAGAGATTTTCTTAGGTTGTTAGAAATGAGAATCTTTAAATCATATTTAAAATATTTTTCAGTATATATATATCGCTAATGTTTTTAGATACAAATATCTTTGGGTTGCATTTTTCTGTATTTAAAAACTAAGTACAGGACAAAAAGTGTAGAGAATGGCAAAACTCCTCATGTTTCAAATCTAAA
>JBCBEA010000230.1:0-6499 GCA_038529195.1 Cyanobacteria bacterium J06600_6 | reverse complement strand
AGATAAACGCCACGGGGGTTTTTATCTTGCTTAGACCCTTTTGACCAAACAGCAGACTATTCATGGGATTTAAGATACCTTGTCCCAGTTATGATTTATGGCAATATATGTCTGCGCTTTCTTTGCCATATGTACCAGTAAATTAGGTCGAGACATGGCATATTCAAGCTGAACTAGTAGGGAATCAAACTGTCCTGAACGAAACAGCAGACCGCGATCGCTTCCTATTAGCTGGCGGTGATTAGGAATATCGCTGGCTATGACAGGGATTCCTTCTCTCATCGCTTCCAACATCGCCACAGAAGAACTTAAATTGTCGCCTTCAGCAGGATTAACGAAAATATCTGCACCCCGAACTAAATCTTCCAGAAAGTTCCCGCCAATTTCACCTGTAAAGATAATGTTGTCCTGTTGTTGAGCCATGTGCAGCAGCTTGATACTGTACTCAAAAGAATGACTAATATCTCCTGCCAGAACTAGCTTCCAATTAGGCAGTTGCAGACTCTGAAATACTTCAATCAGCAGATCCAGTCGGCGATTTGGCTCAAATGTACCGGAATAGAGTAAATAATGGTTGCGATCTAAACCAAAAGCTTGCCGACAGCCGAAATGACAATTATCTTCAGTATATTTTGTCGGCGCATTCGCAATATATTGCGAGGGGACACGATATTCGTGCCAAAAATAGTTAGATAGCTCTTGAGAAGTGACTATCAGCTTATCTGTATAGGTCACAGCCATCTTTTCCAAGCGTGGTAACAATAAGCGGGCAAGCTTATCACGATGTCCAAAATCCGACTCTAGCTGGTGACAGGTCGTGATAATTGATGAATTAGAGAAAATTTGGGCAAACCAAGTAAACCAGGCTGCTGTAATTCCATGAATATGAATAATGTCATAGTTACCAAAAGTCGCCCAAACTGTATTAATAGCGGAATTTAGTAGTCTAAACCGTTTGCCAGGAAATGACGGTAAGGCGATCACCTTCATTCGTTGGTAGATAAAACTTGAAAACCAAGATTGATGATGATAGCTGGGCTGTACATAAAGATCGACTTCATGTCCGCGATTTACAATCTGTGGATATAGTTCTTGGCAATAGCGTTCTATTCCTCCATATTTTGCAGGAATTCCTCTTGCTCCAATAACAGCAATTTTCATGAGTATTATGTAGTGATGGTTAGAACTTAATCAGTGAAACTGAGAAGACTAGATAAATTAGCTTGCGCTATGCTGATAGCGGTCTAATCTACTAGGAAGATCGAGTTAAAACAGCACAATAAAATTGAGATAATTGTAGTCAATGAAATAAATATGTCTGTGTTTTTAGTCTACGAAGCTGATAACTAAGATCGTGAATTGTTTTAGCGCTTAAAAGTAAAGGAGTTTGACGCATCAAGTTGAGAGATGTTGTGCTTGTTACTGTTTGTTGGATAACATTAGCGGAATCTTAGCAGTTGACACTTTTATTACATGTATGAACAAGTTTTTAAGCCAAAATAAATTTACGAAATGAGGATTAGTGTTGTTAGCGTTGAAGATAGGGACTGTTCTTCAAACAAATAATATAGATAAATAAAAATTAATTAAAATAGCTATAAATAGAAATTAAAGCAGTAAATAATAGGAAAATAATGTTGTTAGGCATGAGTACCTTTCTAAGTCGGATTTAACAAGTTTCCTAAAAGCTATTAATGTCTGATTATTGTGCTCGTTCACCTGCATCTCCCGTTTACTTTTGTCATCTCAGTATTTATTACTAAGTAAATCTACTGAATTTGTTTTCAAGCACAATCATAATCGCTCAAAATAGAATTGGCAATGAGAATAAATGATAAAAATAGCAATTTTTTCTCAGTGTATTTACGTAATCTAAACCCAGTCTATATTTGCGGCTATAAAAGTTTTTGGAAAAAGTAAATATTGGCGGCAAAGTAAAATACGATTCGGAGAAATTCAGTTAGCTTGTGACGCAAATTGCCAAGCAAGAGAAGATATAGCTAATTTGCCTTGGTTACCTGTTTTGCTGACCACTTTTGAGCGATCGCCAAACTAAAAATTTAACCAGCTATTTGTGGACAGTGGTAGCTGAATATTTACCATGACTCTAAAGCGATAGATTGTTAATTCTTCTGGGGCTTTTGTCCTGAATTACCAGATTGTAAGCTAGTATCACAATCGATTTTACAGTTTAAAACTGGCATACAGCCGAATACACCTCGATCTGTATTAGGTGCAGCAATATCAAATAATTTGAGCTAGATGAAACAAGCTATTTATCGTATCCTGGATGCGAATCTCGATCGCGCCAGGGAAGGTTTGAGAATAATTGAAGAGTGGTGTCGTTTCGGATTGAATCACCAGCCACTCGCAGAAGAATGCAAGCAGATTCGTCAAGAACTTGCCCAGTGGCATAGTTGGGAATTACGCCAGGCTAGAGATACCCCAGGAGACGTGGGAACTGATTTATCTCATCCTCAAGAAGAGGCTAGAGATAGTATCGATCTGTTGCTTCAGGCAAACTTGTGTCGCGCCCAAGAAGCTTTAAGGGTTCTCGAAGAATATAGCAAGCTTTATGAGCCAAAAATGGCAGCAGCCTGCAAGCAGTTACGCTATCGCGTTTATACAATTGAAAGCAGTCTATTTAATAGCTATCGTCTCCAGCAGCTACAAAGTGCGCCTTTATACCTAGTAACTTCTCCCGAACCAGAAATACTCAAGACTGTAGAAGCAGCTCTCAAGGGAGGCTTAACTTTAGTGCAGTATCGCGATAAAAATGGCAACGACAGCGATCGCCTGGAAAAAGCAGATCAGCTATGTCAGCTATGTCATCAATACAATGCTCTGTTTATTGTTAACGATCGCGTAGATATCGCTCTCGCGGTAGATGCAGATGGCGTACATTTAGGGCAAAACGATGCACCAGTTGCTTTTGCCCGTGAAATCTTGGGTAATCATAAAATTGTGGGACGTTCGACGACCAATAAGCAAGAATTAAATAGAGCAATTGCTGAACGCGCCGATTACGTGGGCGTAGGTCCTTTTTATGAAACTCCGACTAAACCTGGAAAAGCCGCTTTAACCAAAGAATATATCGACTATGTTAAGGCTCAATGTCCTGTTCCTTGGTTTGCGATCGGGGGAATCGATCTCAACAATTTAGACGCAGTTCTAACCGTAGGGGCACAGAGAGTATCAGTGGTTCGCGCTATCATGCAGGCGGAGCAGCCAGCTCAGGTGACTCGCCAATTTTTGACTCAGTTAATTAGACGGTAATTACTCCAATCCGAGGCTAGATCTATGATCAATGCAGCTAATACAATAACAATACAGGTTAACGGAGAAGCTCATACCTGTAATCCTCAAACTCTTTTACGAGACTTACTGGTTCAGCTAAAGCTCAATCCGCGTCTAATCGCTGTGGAATACAACGGAGAAATTCTACACCGTCAATACTGGAACAAAACGCCAATGCAGTCTGGCGATCGCCTAGAAATCGTCACAATTGTTGGTGGAGGATGATCGCAGCTGATTTGCTAAATAGGCAGTCTAGTTAATAACTCCTAGGTAAGAGGTAAAAGGTAAAGATTTTTTTAAACAAGATAATTATGCAAAATATAAAAATGAATTTTAACAGAAAATACTGGTTCAGACCGATATTGGCACTAGCTTTAGTCTGTGTTCTGGTTTTTGGTAGTGCGGGTGATGCCATGGCTGCTCGTACTGGTGGCAGAATTGGAGGTGGTTCTTTCCGCGCTCCTTCTCGCAGCTATTCTACTCCCCGTGTTGGTGGCTACAGCGGTGGTTACAGAGCGCCTGGCTACGGTTATGGCGGGGGTGGTTTTGGTTTTCCGTTTTTACTTCCCTTCTTTGGCTACGGTGGCGGTGGTCTATTCTCAATTTTGATTTTCTTTGCGATCGCCAGCTTTATTGTTCGTAGCTTTCAAAGTGCAGGATTCGGTACAGATAACGGTTCTGGCAGTAGCTCCAAAGTTTCAGTGGCTGAGGTAAAGGTCGGTTTACTGGTCAATGCCCGTGAATTACAGCCCGAATTAAACCGCTTGGCACTGACTGCCGACACAAATACAGCTTCTGGTCGAGCAACCGTATTACAAGAGGCAACCTTAGCTCTTTTACGCCATCCCGAATATTGGGTATATGGGTCAACCAGCTCAGCTAAAGCTAGTTTAGAAGCAGCAGAAGCTAAATTTAACCAGTTTTCTCTTACCGAACGCAGTAAGTTTACTGACGAGACTCTCAGCAACGTCAATAGCGTGATTGAAGACGACTCACAAAAAGCCTTAGGAGGCGCAACTAAAGATGGTGCGCTGCAGTTGAAAGAAGGTGATTCGGGGGAATATATTGTTGCCACGGTAATTGTCGGCGCGACGGGCAATCTCGACCTACCAAAAATCAACGGCTCAGACGATATGCGTCAGGCGTTACAGCAAATAGGCAGTTTAGGCAGCGATCGCCTGCTGGCAGTAGAAATTCTTTGGACTCCCCAAGCAGACGGCGATACCCTCTCTTCGGAAGACATTTTGGCATACTACCCTAACCTCAAATTAGTCTAGTTCGAGGTCTCAGCTAGACAAAATAATTGGCAAAACTAGTTTATTAAAGGGGAGAAAGATCCCCTTTTTTTCTGCCTATTCAATATTCCCCAACGTCCGCAGCCAAGAAAAAATCTGCAAAAAAGGTTAAGAAAGCTGGTACATTTGAGTATAGATAAATCTGGTTTTGTATTTAATAAACCTTTTAAATAAATTAATAGCTGTCAAGGAGATTGAGTTATGGATTGGCGTGTAGTAATAGTAGTAGCACCTTTAGCGATCGCTGCTAGCTGGGCAGTATTTAATATTGGTAGTGCAGCATTAGCACAAGTACAAAAATACTTTGACAAAGACTAATTATTTAAAATTACTGTCAGAAACCGACTAACCTGCATTTTAGGCTTAGTCGGTTTTTTAATGAAATACAAATTTTAATCCTAGCTGCGATCGCTGTATTTCCTCTACTCTTGAGGATGATGAAAAAATAATATTCCGAATGTTTTGCTCTTTTTTTATCCTATGGCGATCGCTAGCCTGATATTGACCCGATGCGACAAGTATAAGATTTCCTAACAACTCAGGTATAAACTAGACAATTAAATTTGATCGAGTATAACGGAGGAGCAAAATTGCCTGTTTCTATACTCACTCCATATTAATGTCAAGCACTTTAGATCGAATCACTGAAGTCGAGCATCATTCCCTAAATTACTATCTCGAACTGAAATATTTAGTAGCAGTTTATCCAGAAGATCAAGGCTTTACCGTTATGATTCCCGAATTGCCTGGATGTATGAGCCAAGGCAAAACTTTTGATGAAGCTATGCTAAATATCGATAAGGCAAAATGCCTCTGGTTGACTACTGTTTACGCTCAGGATCGAGCTTCGATTCCTCTACCATCAAATCATAGCCAGCCAGCCAACTAAATTTTCATAGACCTAGTTAGATATAAAACACTGCTTGTTTATTTCTCATCACCGGCTACTCAAACAAATGTTTTACTCCAAAACCCAATGCACGGGAATGAGATAGCTGTTCGGTCAGATTTAATACAGTTTCTCGACCAACTTCAGTTTCAAAAACTGAGGAGAAAACAACGTCCAAGTCGTTAGACTGGCAGAATCTAGTCAATCGACTAGAGTAGCCCATTATTGCTGTCTTAATCACATATACTCCCCGCCATCCTCTTTGCTGCGCCTGGCGTAACTGCTCAAAACTAGCGATAGATTCGTCCAAAGCCAAAAGAGTCTCATATTCTTGACTTAGTTGAAAGATATCGTCCAAACTTTCAGGAGCTAAAGGTTGTTCGATAAATTCGATCGCCTTAAAGCTTTCCGTAGTAGACAAGAGCTTTCGTGCCTGATTTATATTTAATCCCCCATTAGCATCAAGTCTAAGCTTTACTCCCGGAGGTAGATCGGCAACAAGCTGTTTGAGGATGTTTATTTCAGCTGCGAGGGGCAACACACCAATCTTCCATTTGAAGGTAGCTGCATTCTGGTTGTGAAACAAATCTTGCCAGGTATTTAACGCTTGTTCTCCTGCAGGCAGAAGATAGCAAAAATTTAAATTAAGAGAATTCTCGGTACAATCTCGATCTAAAGCAAGCAAGGCTGATTCAACAGCAAACTGACAACAGGGAAGAGAGTCATCAATAGTCATTATTTCTTGTTTAGTTACAGTCTCTCCCAACTGCCGACAAAATTCTTCAGCTTGAGCCACAGTTTCTGAGCCAAACCACGGTAGAGGGGCAATTTCTCCTCTACCTATTTGCCCTGCTGAGTTTGTAAGGCTAATAATAATGCCCTCGCGTACTCGCCATTCACCATGACTAGTCCGCAAGGGCTGCTTAAAATATTTTTGATATAGCTTAAATTGAAATTTAAACTCGCAGTTCATTAGTTTACAGTTGGTTACTTGATTAACTTAGGAACTACCGTTTTT
>JBCBEA010000229.1:0-6510 GCA_038529195.1 Cyanobacteria bacterium J06600_6 | reverse complement strand
ATAGCGATTTCGCTCACTTACTTTCTTGAATTTTAAATTACCACATTTACTTTACCATCTAGAATGAAATAGCCCTGAAGAGGTATTGATCAGAATTAACAATCAGCTACTATTACAAACTGCTAATCAAGAAATTACAGCCTTAAATCAATTATTACAAGAGCAATTTAATCTGCAAAAGTCGAAAAATTTAGAGTTAGGTCTAAAAAATTTAGAGCTAGAACAAATCAATATTAAACTCCAGCAAGAAGTTCTTGCCCGAAAAAGAGCAGAGAATAAATTAGAATACGATGCTTTCCATGATAATTTGACAGGATTGCCCAACCGTTCTTGTTTACTTTCTCACATCGATCTAGCTTTAAATATAATCCAGAATAACCCTCAATATTCATTTTCCTTATTATTTATCGACCTCAACAGATTTAAAATAATTAATGATACTTTAGGTCATGCTATTGGTGATTTATTATTAATTGAAGTAGCCAATACTTTACAGAGAAACATTGGTATTAATGATATCGTTGCTCGTCTTGGTGGAGATGAATTTGTAATTTTTATCGAACAGTCTGATTCTAAGGATAATACTGTTGCTATTGCTCAAGATTTATTAAAAAAATTACAGCAGTCTATTACGATAGAAGATCGTATTTTATCTGTTGGTGCTAGCATTGGTATTGTCTATGGCTCTGCCGTCTATCAAAACAGTTCTCAAATTTTAAGAGATGCAGATATTGCTATGTATCAGGCAAAAAAACGTAGCAAAATCAAAGGCAAAAATTGGTTTGAAATATTTGATGAATCGATGTTGCTCAAGACGCTACAAATATCCGAACTCGAACGAGATTTACGCTATGCAGTAGCAGAAAATCAACTACATCTTAATTATCAGCCAATTATTTCTTTACAAGATAACCAACTAGAAGGATTTGAGGCTTTGATTCGTTGGCATCATCCCCAAAAAGGTTTTATCTCGCCTGGAGAGTTTATTCCCCTAGCAGAAGATATTGGACTCATCGTTTCTCTAGGAGATTGGGTTTTTGCCCAAGCTTGTCAACAGCTAACTGTCTGGCAACGACAATTTGCTCACATCCCAGCCAGTAGTGTCTGGAAAATGAGTATTAATGTGTCTAGCCAACAATTTCAGGAGCGAAACTTTATTGATAAGCTCGAACAAGTTTTGTTGGATACGGGTTTAGATCCTAGCTGTCTAAAGCTCGAAATTACGGAAAGAGTTTTAATCGAATCAGAAGCAGTTACTCAAAAGAATCTACAGGCGATCGAAAAAAGCGAGATTAAACTTAGTATTGATGATTTTGGAACAGGGTACTCTTCATTTAGCTATCTTCGCAGTTTGCCGATTGACAACCTCAAGATAGATCGTTCTTTTATTGAAAATATTGACTGCAATCAGGAAAGTTTAGAAATCGTTAAAACTATTATTACTTTAGCTCATACTCTTGGCATGGATACGATCGCCGAAGGAATCGAAACTGAGGAACAAATGGAAATCCTCAAAACCATGAACTGTGAGATGGCACAAGGATATTATTTTGCCAAACCTTTATCAGTCTCAGCTATGGCATCTTGGTTGCACGATCGCATTCCGCAGACAGTCGCAGTCAAGGTTTAGGATTGGGAGTTAAATAAATATTTTAATCTGGGGCATTATACAAACATAGTAATCAACAGGAAACTATGTTCACTGGTTATTGTCACCTCCAACAAATTACTCAAACTGCATCATCTTTAATTTACAGGGGAGTCAGAGAACGGGATAGTTTGCCTGTCATCATTAAGCTAATGAAGCAAGATAATCTTCATAGCGAAGGGATAAACTATCTTCAGCAGGAATATGAGCTACTAAATTGCTTGCAACATCCGATAATTATTACTGCTCATGAACTGATACGTCACGAACATCAATCGGTAATAGTATTAGCTGGTTTTCAGGGAAGCTCTCTAGCCAGACTTAACCAAGTAACAGCTTTTTCCCTAGATGAAATTATCAGTATTGGCATTAAAATCATTGATGGGTTAGCAGCAGTTCATGCAGCTAACATCATTCATCAGGGTATAAATTCTCAGAGCATTCTTTATCATCAAGCCACACAAGAATTAAAAATTATTGATTTTAGTGCTGCGATCCAATTGACTCCAGATCGGAAAATATCCGCAGCAACAGCAAATATAAATCCCAGCATAGACTACCGTAACGACTACTATTCTTTGGGCGTAATTTTATCTGAGCTTTTAACTCAGGCATCTTCTTTGCCGTTTTCTGCACCAATGGAGTTAGTTCGCGAACATTTAGCGGAAATTCCCCAATCAGTTTCCGCAATCGTAATGAGGCTAATGGCAAAGGATGTAAAAGAGCGCTATCAGAGCGAAATTAAAATAAGACATGATTTAGAAATTTGTCGCGAAGGGTTAAAAGATCGCAGTAAATTTGCGTCCAAGACTCTTCAACATAAACACGATCTCGTGGAAGCAGAAAGACTAAGGATTGCAGGAGAAAAAACACTGGCTCTCGAACTCTACGATCGCGCAATTTTAGGAGCAAAGCAAAACCAATGTATTCAAGATGAAGCGATCGCCAATGAGCTAACTGCAAAATTTTATCTAGACTGGGGCAAGCAAAAGATTGCAGCAGGATATATGCAAGAAGCCTACTATTGTTATCAAAAGTGGGGCGCAAAAGTCAAGACTGATTATTTAGCCAAACTCTATCCAGAATTACTCACTCCCATTTTGCAATCGAGGAATTTAGCTGACAATCCTTTACAAGTTCTTTCCTCCCTATCAAACTCTGATAATGCTGCTTTACTCTCGATTCAATCCAAATCTTCAATTAATGACAGTTCGGATAGTTTAGATTTAACCACTATTCTCAGATCGGCGAGAACCATAACGGAAAACTTAGAACTCGATGAATTACTCTCACAGCTCAGTAAAATTATTCTGCCCAGATTTGGAGCAGATCGCCTAATTATTGCTCTGGAAGATAGTTTTGATCGATGGGATGTCAAGATTGTTGCCGAACCAGAGAATATACAAATTGTTGCCGAACCATTAGAGACAAATACTCAGAATCCGACCAAACTAATCAATTATGTGAGAAGTACACCAGAAATAGTCTTGGTCAATAACTTAGAAACTGACCTACCCATTATTGATAATTATCTACTAGAGGAAAAGCCCCAAAGTTTGCTAGCATTTCCCCTCAAACATCAAGCAAAAACGATTGGGGTGCTGTATCTTCATGCTACTCATACCAATCATGTGTTTTGTGAAGAAAAAATTATTATCTTAGAATTTCTCTGTGACCAAGCTGCGATTGCGCTGCACAATGCTCAAATTTATGCTGATGCCAATCTTAAATCGAAAGCGATCGAATCCTCTGTTGATGGCATGGCGATTTTAGAAAATGGTGTATTCATTTATCTCAACGAACGTCATGTCTCGCTTTTTGGGTATAAGATAAATGAACTCATCCAGCAATCCTGGACAAAACTATATTCTGCCGACGAGGTAATTCGCCTCCAGAAAGAAGCTTTTCCCAGCCTCGAAAAAACGGGAAAGTGGGTAGGAGAAGCTACCGCACTGCGTCAAGACGGTACTACATTTCCAGAAGAGCTTAGTTTATTTTTACTCGATGATGGCAAATTAATTTGTATTTGTCGGGATATTAGCGATCGCCAAAAGCTCGAACAAGAACTTAGATTTAGCGAAGTTAGAGCCAAAACGGCATTTGAACAGGCAGCAGTCGGTATTGTTGAGACAGATATCAACACTGGTTTGGTAACGAGGACAAACAATTATTTTTGCGAACTAACTGGCTATACAGAATCAGAATTACTAAAGCTGTCAATTCGAGATCTAACCCATCCTGAGAACTTTTCCGAATCATACCAATCTATTCAAAAGCTTTGTCGCCAAGAAATTTCTAGCTTTAGTGTAGAAAAACGCTATCTTCGCAAAGATGGTTCGATTTTTTGGGCTTCTACCACTGTTTCTTTAATTGATGTCCCTGGAGAAAAAGCCCAGAGTTGTCTGGCAATTATCCAAAATATTAGCGAGCGCCGAAAAACAGAAGAAGAGTTGGTCAACAAGCAAAACCATTTAGAGGCTTTACTAAATAATATTCCCCATATTGCTTGGATCAAAGATGCTGAGAGTAGATTCATTTCAGTCAACCAAGCTCTTAGCAATACTGTCAATAAAAATATAGATAGCATAATCGGACAGACAGATTTTGACTTATCACCAGCGGATTTAGCTCACAAATATGTTGCGGATGATCGGTTGGTAATGGAATCTGGTCTGAGTCGAACTGTAGCTGAAAAATCGATTACTTACGATGGCACCGAACTTTGGATCGAAACTTATAAAACCCCTTTTAGAGATGCTACTGGAAACATCTCTGGAACCGTTGGCATTGCCGTAGACATCACCGAACATAAAAATACTCAAGAACAACTTTCTCAATCGAAACAGCTATTGCAGCTAGTTTTGAACACCATTCCCCAATTAGTTTTTTGGAAGAGTCGCGACTATACATATCTCGGCTGTAACCAAGGTTTTGCTGAAGTTGCGGGGTTAAGTTCTCCAGAGGAAATTATTGGTAAAAGCGATTACGATTTGCCCTGGAAAACAGAAGAATCGGACTTTTTTGTCGAATGCGACCAACGTATTATGTCTTCAGGACAAGCTGAATTGGGAATTATCGAGCCACAGTTAACCGCAGCAGGCAAACAAACTTGGGTAGAAACCAATAAATCCCCTCTCCTGGATGAATCTGGAAATGTCATTGGTATTTTGGGAACTGTGCAAGATATTACGGCTCAAAAAGAAGCAGAACAGACCCTCAAGCGCATGAATGAAAAATTAGAATCTAGAGTTCTCGCACGTACTTTCGCCCTGGAAACAAGCAACCAAGCATTAGAAATAGCCAAAGAAAAAGCAGAAATAGCCAACCAGGCTAAAAGTATCTTTCTGGCAAACATGAGTCATGAATTACGCACTCCTTTAAATGCGATTCTCGGCTTTACTCAGATTCTATTACGCGATCGCTCTGCTAACGAACAGCAGCGAACTAAATTCAATACCATCCATCGTAGTGGAGAACATCTACTAGCATTAATTAACGATATTCTCGATATGTCTAAAATTGAAGCTGGTCGCATGACCCTGAATACAGCTAGCTTCAACATTTTGCAAATGTTCCACAGCATCAAAGAAATGTTGCTGCTGAAAGCTCAACAAAAAAATCTGAACCTAATCTTTGAACTCGATTCCGCTCTGCCCGAATTTGTCTGCGCTGACGAACAAAAGTTGCGCCAAGTAATTATTAATTTGTTGAGTAATGCCATCAAATTTACTTCCGTAGGAGAAGTTTATTTGAGAGTAGAACCAGATTCTAACAACCCCAAAATTTTGCTGTTTGAAGTTGAAGATACGGGCAAAGGTATTGCTGAGAAAGAATTAGAGCTGCTGTTTCAACCATTCGTGCAAACAAAATCGGAAAAGCAATTTCAGGAAGGTACGGGACTAGGTTTGGCTATTAGCCGAAAATTTGTACAGTTAATGAAAGGAGATATTACCGTCCGCAGTCGACTAAATGTCGGCTCAATATTCAATTTTGATATTACCATTGAGCAAGCTTCAGAAGCAGAAGTCAGCTTCTCGACGATAGAGCGTCAACAAATCGTCAGTTTAGCTCCCAATCAAAAAAGTTGCCGTATCCTGATAGTGGATGATGTTCGCGAAAATAGAACAGTAGTCACAGAATTGTTAAGTCAAATTGGCTTTGAGGTTAGAGAAGCTATTAATGGTTTGGAAGCTTTAACTCTCGCTGAATCTTGGCAGCCCGACTTAATCTTAATGGATATGCGGATGCCAATTATGGATGGCTATGAAGCCACTCGCAGGATCAAGTCTAGTTCTTCAACTCAGAAAATTAAGGTAATTGCTCTGACTGCATCTAGCTTTGATGATGAGCGGGCAAAAATCCTCGCTTCTGACTGCAATGATTTTGTGTCGAAACCTTTTAGAGAAATGGATTTGTTGAATACACTGGCAAAAAATTTAGAAATAAAATTTGTTTATGAATCTAAACCAAACGAGCTACAAACAGCAAATACATCATCTACTGTTGATTCAGTTTCGGCTCAAAAGTTATCTGCTAATTGGCTCAAACAGCTAGAAAAAGCAGTAATTGCTCTGGATGAAAGTACTTTATATAAATTGCTGGAGGAAATTAGAGATGAACATGCTGCTTTAGCTCAGGCAATTGAAACCAAAATTAGCGACTTTGCGATCGATGAGATTTTATCTATGCTGCATTTAGACAATAGTTCGGGCAGCTAGGAAAGTTTAAAATTATGATCGACTTACTTATTTAAGTAATTGTTGAATACCTGTTCTTTAGTTAAATCATCTAGATAATTACACAGTAATTTTTATATGTTAGTCTTATGAACTAGCTGTATTTAGAGCAGTTTCTAAAAGTAA
>JBCBEA010000228.1:0-6525 GCA_038529195.1 Cyanobacteria bacterium J06600_6 | reverse complement strand
TATTCCCCTTATCCTGACCCATGAGGCGATCGCCAATCTGAACCCCTGCACTCTGTAATAACGAAGCGGTCAGGGAAGTCCCCGAACGATGCATCCCCGTGATGATAAGTATTGACGGCTCGGATAAAGTCATATTTGATTACTGATTACGCCTGATGTGAATTAGCTTCGTTTTAATTTACTAGTTTTTAGCTTACAGCTATCAGCTTTGAGCTATCAGCTTTGAGCAAAAATTAGCAATCAAAGTAGATGAATCGAACAAGTAGGAAAATTTTATCTCTGGAGAAAGTATTTCAAGGATTTTAAGGCTTTTTAATTCACATTAGACGTTAAATATATCCCGAGTCCCAATCCCCAATCCTCAATCCCCCGAAGCAATTGCATAGAGGCTACAAAAGTTAATTAAAACGACTATACTTTTTACTTCTTAGCTAATGGTTATCCTTCAGAAGAATTGACCAAACACTGCAAAGCTAAAGTGCGCGGGGATGAGTCTGCTATTAACTCGACTCTACCTTGAGAATTCTTCACCCAGCGATTAACCTCAACAATTGACTGTGTAGGAAAGATATCGGTTTGCCGATTTATTTGCCGATCTGTTTTACTGACTTTTGAAAGTGCTATTGGTTCTGATTTAGTTTCCAAATCGCTTAAACTTTCGAGATTTGCCATCTCACGAAAAGGATTATTGGGAATACCACCCCGTCCCACATCGCGAATTTGATTAGAGTGGAGGCTAATGCCGACACCACATCCAGAAGTAATTTTATCTTCGGCAACGAAAGAAGACGGCGAACTGTAGTCTGTTGCTAAACGAGAGTTTAAATCTAGGGTGGAAATTTCGACACTGCCTTCATTTTGCTCCACTTCAGAACTAGCAGTGATGCTGCTGCTCGGATCGATAAACAAGTTCTGTGCCTCAATCTGAATGTTGCCTCCTTTCCCCACACTAGCGTCGGCGCTAATACGATTGCTGTTTAACAAGGCTAAATTCTCTGTTATCAGAGTTATGTTACCTCCATTTCCCGCGCTGGCTGCGGTGGTAGAGATAGAACTATGACGATCTAAAATTAACGAGTGCTCTGCCCTAACGTTAATTGAACCACCTTCTGTCGATGCTGTATTTGCCACAATCTGTCCTCCACGATCAAGCTTGAGGTTAGAGCTATGAATCTCAATATCCCCTGCATTAGCTGCACCATAGCTGCCCACGGATATCTGCGCTGACTGATCGATGACGAGCTTGGGAGTCTCAATTATTAGGCTTCCTCCTGTACCTGTTAATCCTGACTGCTCTGCTACGGATAAACTTTCATCTCCTGATGAGGCAACAAAACCGCTGGCTAACTCAGTTGACGAAATATTTCGCTCGATGTCTTGCGATCGCAAAATTCCCGTTCCCGAAAGCTTGATGGACTTCTCTGCATTAACGGCAATCGTGCCTCCTGAGCCTGTACCAGTAGTTAAAGCCTGAATCTGACCACCATTTTCAATTTGCAGCTGATCGGTATTTATCTCAATCGAACCGCCTTGCCCAGTTCCTCCCGTTGAAGTGGTAATAATGGCAGGATTGTTATTTCCTTCACTATACAGCCGTAAATTGCGGGCATTAATCTTAATACTGCCACCATCTCCTCTGCTAAGAGTTGCTGCCGAAATGATTGCCCCATTACTAATTAAAATTTGGGGCGCATCGAGCGTAATATTTCCACCCACATCAGTAATTATCTCTGCTGCTAAATCACTGACCAGACCAATCTGAGTAACAATCAAACCACCGTCAATTTCAATTGCTTCTGCTGCTGTCAAATTAACCTTAGTTTTTAGCTCACTAAACTGATTAAAATCTAGTACCCCCGAAGCAGCCGAAAAAGCAATCTCTTGCCCCTGAAAGTTGACTCTACCGCCACCATCGATTCTAATATTGGCGTGGTCGCTAAATTCAATCTGACCAAACTGAGCAACATCAGCATATTCAAACTGCCAGCCAAATTCATCTGGGGAGAAGCTAATCATTCCCGACTTCACGCTAGAAACTTCAATCTTGCCACTGACAGCATCTAAACTATTACGGCTAACGAATATATCTCCACCTAACAAAGCTAGAGTATTGCCAGGATAGACGCTGAGATCGAAGTTATTAGCAATTGGATCATTATTCGGCAAAACTTCAATTGTTCCCACTTCAGCACCGTATTGAATGCCAATTGGCAGACTAACGGTTAGTAAAGACTCCGACTTAGGTGTTACCGCATCAAATTCTGTCCCATCAGCAAACATGAAGCGATCGCCCGTACTGACGATAAAAGACCCGCCAACGTCGAGTTGAGCATTGTCTCCAAAGACTATCCCAGCAGGATTGAGCAGAAACAGGCTAGCATCCCCTTCTGTCTGAATTAAACCGTTAATTGCCGAAATTTCTCCGCCAGTCACGCGACTAAAAATGTTGACGATTTCTGAACTATGCTCAAAATTTGCTTCTGCACCCTTAATCAGAGAAAACTGCTCAAAACTATGAAACAGATTATTGCCTGCCTCAATTCCCCCTGTGATGTTTGTAAAGTCTTCGTTTGTATTGACCTGGGTATTGGTTGTGCGATCGCTTGTTATCTGCGCTAGCGCAGCATTCCCCTTAAGCATAAACCCTGCTGCTAGCAGCGCAGCTGTAAATCTGAAGCTAGACTCTCCAAAAGTAGCAGGCAGCATAATTTAAAATTCAGAAAAGACCTAAGGCAATACTAGCCCAGACAAACCGATCCAGCCAGATTAGAATCAGCTATTGTGTGCTAACTCTATTAGGATTAGTAAGCTCTTTAGATAAACTGGGGTGCTAGGATTCGAACCTAGGAATGTCGATACCAAAAACCGATGCCTTACCGCTTGGCGACACCCCAACGTTTTGCAACAAAATTAGTATAGCAATATTTTCCCAAGGTTTGTCAAGTAATTTGATTTTTTTTTGGCTCTGGGCTAAATTACTCCTTTTTGATTGCTTCTGTCTGGATTTTTCTGAGAGTCTGACGTAAACCCAAAACATGTACCAAACCTACATAGCCAGCATAAAGACACTTCTGCTGATGACCCAGATAAACCCGATCTACTCCCCAAAGATTTTTTTCATGATGGAGAGTTAGAGCCTCTGGCAAATGAGCAATGATCGGCGATCGCTGAAAATGAGCATGGTCATCATCCGTCATGCCTGGTACATCACGCAAACGCTGAATTAACTGCTCGCTCAAGCTTCCTACAGATGTTGAACCTAACTGGGGATTTTCCCAAAAACGCTGCATAATCGGAATCATGCGACTATCGTGTCTCATGGCGCTGTGTGGCACGTCAGAAATTAACACCCAGTTACTATAGTCAAACTTGGTATTTTCTACCGTTACTAGTCCATCTGTCCCCATGCCGATATCGCTAGCAACGGATAATGTTGGAACTTGCCGAGCAATCTTGGATGCCATCAGGCGACGATTTCTGCCTAGATCCGCTGCGGTGCCGATACCCCAACTAAAAGGGTCGATAACCCGCGCAATGTTAGAGCCGCCCACAGGGGAACCCAAAAGGATCAAAGAGTGAATTTTTGACCACCATTGAGGATTACGATCTAGAACCTCTAGCCAGAGCAAACCACCCATAGAATGTCCAACAATTTTAATCGGCAGATGGGGATTCTGATTGATCTCTTCTCTGGCAATCTGCTCTAATTGCTCGACGAGAGGCTTGAGGCGAATAAAAGTCTTGAGGAGTCCCAAACTAGGAACGATTCTTTTTGTCCGCTCATCAACAGCGGATTCAATTAGCTTGCCGATATTTTTGCCCGTATCAGCCCAGCCATGTTGCGCAAATAATAAGCATTCGGGATTATTATTTAGCTTCATAAAAATTCTTCTAGATAATACTGCTTTAGAGTAACCGATCTCTAAAGTCGATAAATCTAAAGCTTAAGTTCTACTCGACTGTATTTGTCCGTGAATCTTTTGGAGATCAAAACTTGAACGACAGTTTTGCCAGGTAGAGATCGCCTTAGCCAATTCTTCAGGGCGATCGACCAGATAATCTGGTCGATGTTCGGCTAAAATTTCTGCAGCGTTAAAGCCCCAGCTAACCGCAATCATGGCAATTTTGCTTTTTCTTGCCGAGCGAATGTCTCTTGTTTCATCGCCAACATAAATTACGTCCACTTTTGTCAAATGATGTTCTCGGATCACCTGATTGAGTACTCGATGTTTGCCAAAGATTGCAGTTCCAGAATAGATGTAGCGGAAGAGATGGTTAAGCCTATTGTTCTTTAAGAAAATGTCAACGTTTTCTTTATTATTGGAGGTAACAATGCCCAAAATATAACCTTTATTTTTCAGGTCTGTAAGAACAGCTTCAATTCCAGGAATGGGATTGAGTTCGGCAATTTCTTTGCTTAATTCGGTACGCACTCTTCTGACCAAAAAAGGCAATTTAAAAACTGAAATTTCGGATAGCTTAACTATTTCGCGAGAGCTTAAATTTTTAATTAAATCTTGCTCCGCCGGAGTTAAGGCTTTATACCCAAATTCAGTTGACAATTTGTTGGTAATATCGGCGATCGCCTGATATGTATCGGCGATAGTACCATCAAAATCTAATAAAATTACCTGTGCAGTCATTAGGATTATTTTGTAGGAAAATAAGAAAAAAATACAGAGATTAAGGAGTTATAAATAATATAAGTGCAGCCATGTATTTAAGACGAAAAACAATTACTTCTCTTCTTTAAGATTAGCACGTGCATTGCGTCGCCACATTTCGGGCTTGATTCTTCTCAGTGCCGAAGCGCGAAAGCGTCGATCCCATTCGATATCCTCCAGATTGGCTAAGACACTAAGTTGTGGACTGAGATTGTCTGGATAAGGTTGAAAATCCTGAATATTCGTTTCTTTCGCAAAACGCTGATTCCAAGGACAAACATCCTGACAAATATCACATCCTGCTACCCAACCTGATAAATGTTCGGCAATATTCGACGGTAATTCTGGTTGGCGATTTTCGATTGTATGATAGGCAATACAGCGGTTAGCATCAACAACATAGGGTTGAGTAATTGCACCTGTAGGGCAGGCTTCTAAACAACGAGTACAGGTTCCACAGTGAGCAGTATGAACCGAATCGCTGGTCAAATCTAAATTAATTAAAACTTCGCCCAAAAAGACCCAGCTACCATACTTTCTAGTAATCAGGTTGCCGTTTTTAGCAATCCAGCCTAAACCTGCTCTTTGCGCCCAAACCTTATCTTGAATCGGCGCCGTATCAACCGAGTGTCGAGTCACAATAGATTCATCTTGCGATCGCAACCAATTACTTAACTCCTTCAGTTTTTTGCCCATCACTTTATGATAGTCTCGACCCCAGCCATAGCGAGATATTTTTCCAATTCCAGGCTTTTGCTTGTGTTGATGAGGAGTGTAGTAATTTAAGCCTACCGAAATTACCGACTGCGCCTCGGGCATATAGGCGCGAATATCTGCACGCTTTGGATTAGACATCCACTCCATTTCGGCTTGATAACCCGAATCCAACCAGCTCTGAAAATGCTGTTTAGCATCATCGGCATAGTCTTGGATTTTAGCAACGCCTACTAAATGAAAACCAATTTCTCTGGCTTTTTCCTTAACCCGATCGCTATCAATCATTTTTAAATAGCACAAATGTGGGGAACTTTAAGGGGAGAACAACCATCTGCAACACTTATAATTAGCTGTCAATTATTATCTTATCGTCATTGCTATGCCATCTTTCTCTATGCAGTATATTTTTTATTCTCTCTCCGCTTTATTGTTTGTTATTCCTGCTAGACTTGCCGTTGCCGAAAGTTCAGCTACCCCCCAAAGTCCTAATCAATATCCTGCCGAATTTATCAGCGACTATCAGCAAGAATGTTTGCAAACTTCTCTTGAAGAAGGATTAGCCGAAGCCGAAGCCCAAAATCTCTGTAGCTGTACAATTGAAGAATTTTCTCGTCAATACACCCTAGAAGAATTTAAGCAGGTTACCGCAGCCTCCACCACCGATCGAGCAGCCGAAACAGCATTAGTGGAAGTAGGACAGTTTTGTTTTGAGCAGCTTTTATATGCTGAGTAATTAATCTGACGCAGAATTGATTACTTCTTTGGTAATAAACTCCTTAAATAAGGCGATCGCTTCGTCTTTGACTTCGTGAGCCATGTTAAACGTCTGATACTCTACCCCTACACCAATCTGGGTAAGTTCAGACCGTGCTTTTTCCGCTGCCTGGAGAGGAACAACAGGATCTTCTGTACCGTGAATAATCAGCGTTGGCGGATAGCTTCGCTCCGACTGGGTTTGGGGCTCATAGTGTAAATAACCACTAAAGCTACATAAAGCAGCTAGAGGCAGGGTTAAACCTACATCTAAAGTCATTGCGCCACCCTGAGAAAATCCCGCCATAATAGTTCTTTCTAGGGGGACTCCCGTAGCTTCCTCTAAAGAATTCAACCAGTTAATCAATAGTTCTCTACTTTCAGCTAATCC
>JBCBEA010000227.1:0-6538 GCA_038529195.1 Cyanobacteria bacterium J06600_6 | reverse complement strand
CTATGACTAGAGCTAGTGTAAGTTCTAAGTAAGTACTAATAATAAAAGTTTAAAATGAGCGATTATCCTGACCTGACTAATTATGGATATCAAATTACAGCTGAATTGGGTCGTAATCGAGAAGGAGGTCGAATTACCTGGTCAGCGATCGCTATGGAAACGAATACGCAGGTAGCAGTCAAACAGTTTTGCTTTGCTCAGGCAAACTCTAGCTGGTCGGGATATAAAGCCCATGCACAGGAAATAAAAATTTTACAAAACCTCAATCATCCTGGAATTCCTAAATATATAGACAGCATAGAAACGGAGAATGGCTTTTGTTTAGTTCAAGAATATATTTCGGCAGCTCCCTGTGGTGAGTTTCGGACTCTCACGGTTGTCGAAGTTAAGACAGTGGCAGGCAAAATTCTCGATATGCTAATTTATCTCCAGCAGCAGACTCCTCCGGTGCTGCATCGTGATTTATCGACCAACAATATTTTGTTAACCAAATCTTTGGATGTTTACTTAATTGACTTTGGTTTTTCCTGTTTAGATAGTGAAGATGTCTCCACCAGCAGCATCTTTCGGGGGACACCAGGATTTATTGCCCCTGAACAAATTATTCAGGCAGTCAAAGCATCAGATCTTTATAGTTTGGGCATTGTTTTAATCTGTCTCTTAACCCAGAAAACAATTACGGAATTACTCAGCTTTACTACCCCTGACGATCCCTATCAGCTAGATTTAGAGCAGCTGTTGCCAAATTTGGAGCCTGATTTTTTTGCTTGGCTAGCCAAAATGACTAATGCTAAAGTCAGCCAGCGGTTTGCCGATGCTCTGTCTGCCAAGCAGGCTTTTGATGAACTAGATTCCTCTTTGACGTGGGTCAAGGATACAGAGAATTCAGCTTTAACGAAGGATTTGCAATTGAGTTTTCGACCCCAGCTCCAAGCTGTCACAGGAATAGCTGTTACTAGCGTCACGGCGATCGCCACCTGGAGCATCAGTTTTGCCTATAGTCAGGTAGAATTGTCCTTTGTATCGGTGGGAATTGCGGTTCTGGCAGCCTTGGCGATCGCTGTAACTCAACTGGGTGCTGCCACTATTGCTAGTGGGGATTCTCAAGCTCGGATTCAGGGTTTTGTTTTAAGTACCCTAGTACCCCTGTTGCTGGTAGGAGCTAGCGGTTTGATCTGGGGTGCCTCCGAAGCCGTAATTATTTCGGCTGCGGTAGTAGTTGCGGAGGTTTGTTTGCTTTCTTATTACTGGGGACAGTTACCAAGCAAAAATCCCAGCAGGCTAATCAGAGGGGGCTTCTGGTTAAGTGCGATCGCGATCGGCATTACCGCAGGACTATATATCTGATCGCTTGTCCATGATTAATCAACAGCTAATAACAAATTGATAATCATAATCAATCCTCTCCGCTATAATTCAAGGATGTAATCAGAGAAAGTATTTTAAATTCTGCAAGATACTCGATAAATTACAAGCACAAACGATGTTGTGGAGGAGACGGCATTGGACGAACTCAGAGCAGGATTAACTTTAGCCACCGAAGAAGAATTACAGCAGATTACCCAGGTCTTATTTAACCGCCGTTTTAATCCCCTCGATTACTGGCAGACTCCTGGAGCGGTCGAGATTCAAAGTCAAGATCATAACCTTTGGCTCGACTCTCTAGACCAAAGATTTCGCTATCTCGCAGCCGACGGCATGACTGTTTTGCGGGGGCGGACTCAAGAAGTATCCTATCGAGATATATTAGTGAATATCTGCAACTATCTCAAGATTCCCTACTCAACGAGGATGAAAACTACGGATATTGAAGCAGAAATTTTTTTACATTTGATTAGTAAAGCTTGGGATAAGCTGCCTCTTCAAGAACAAAAATCCCTCCAGGCTCAGGTTGGCAACTCTCTTGTTACCGCGAATCCTCCCGAACCATTGCCTGTGCAGTTACAGCACAGCCCGATGAAAATTTTACTCAAAGGCACAGGATTAGTAACAATGAGTACTGTCCTAAAATCTTGGCTGCTGAAACATCTTGCCCGACAGTTTGCCATGCATCTTGCCACCTATCAAGCTGCAAAAACTGCTCTAGTCAAAGGCGGGACTACCGCAGTTGTAGGACTAGGAAACCAGCTGGCACTTCAAGCTGCAAAAAAAGGCATGGTGACCAATGCAGCCCGCTACGGTGTAGCTAGAGGCGTATTTAGCATCCTGGGTCCAATGATGTGGGGTTATTTTGTTGCCGATCTGGGTTGGAAAGCGATCTCCACTAATTATGGACGAGTAATACCAATCGTTTTTACTCTGGCACAAATTAGATTGCTGAGAGGCGAATATTTAGGATTAGGTTAAGTATTGTGGAGTCAAAAGACGATCCCCAGGCAAAAATTCGTCAACCTATAAACAATTTATTAAGAATGCCAGGGGTAAGTTGAAATACCTCAGAACATAGAAGAAAGAAAGGAAGTTTATAAGTAAAACGACCTAGTAAAATTTTTGCTTTTCTCTATATGACCCACTTTCCTTGGTTAACTACCTGTATATTATTTCCCATTGCTGCCTCTCTATTTTTGCCGATTATTCCTGACAAGGATGGTAAAACTGTACGCTGGTACGCTTTAGTCATTGGTCTGATCGATTTTGCAGTTCTAGTTTATGGTTTTTATCAAGACTATGATTTTGGTAATCCCGATCTACAGTTAGTCGAAAGCTATGCCTGGTTGCCCCAGCTAGACCTTAACTGGTCTGTCGGTGCGGATGGTCTTTCCATGCCCTTGATTTTACTGACGGGTTTTATTACGACCCTCGCCATGATGGCAGCTTGGCCTGTAACCTATAAGCCAAAGCTATTTTACTTCTTAATGTTAGCAATGTACGGCGGGCAAATAGCAGTGTTTGCCGTCCAGGATATGCTGCTATTTTTCTTGGTTTGGGAATTGGAATTAGTTCCTGTATACCTAATTTTATCAATCTGGGGTGGTAAGAAACGTCTTTATGCAGCGACGAAGTTTATTCTTTATACCGCAGGCGGTTCGCTGTTTATTTTGATCGGCGCTCTGACCATGGCATTTTATGGTGATACCGTCACCTTTGACATGAGTGCGATCGCAGCTAAGGATTATTCCTTTAATCTGCAATTATTTCTCTATGCTGGCTTTTTACTTGCCTATGGTGTTAAGCTCCCTATCTTTCCCCTACACACCTGGCTACCCGATGCCCATGGTGAAGCGACTGCACCTGCTCACATGCTGCTTGCAGGTATCCTGCTCAAAATGGGAGGTTATGCCCTGTTACGCATGAATGCGGGAATGTTGCCCGATGCTCATGCTTTCTTCGCGCCAGCATTAGTAATCTTGGGGGTGGTTAATATTGTTTATGCAGCCCTAACTTCTTTTGCCCAGCGCAACCTCAAACGTAAGATCGCCTATTCCTCTATTTCCCACATGGGATTTGTGCTGATTGGGATTGCTTCCTTTACTGACTTAGGAACTTCTGGCGCTATGCTACAGATGATTTCTCATGGTCTAATTGGGGCGAGTCTCTTCTTTATGGTGGGTGCTACTTACGATCGCAGCCACACTTTAATGCTGGATGAAATGGGTGGTGTGGGTCAAAAGATGAAAAAGATCTTTGCCATGTGGACGACCTGTTCCTTTGCTTCCCTAGCATTGCCTGGCATGAGTGGCTTTGTTGCAGAGCTAATGGTCTTTGTCGGCTTTGCTACTAGTGATGCCTATAACTCTACTTTTAAAGTTTGTATTGTGTTCTTAGCGGCGATCGGCGTAATTTTGACTCCGATTTATCTGCTTTCAATGCTCAGAGAAATGCTTTATGGTCCTGAAAATAAGGAGTTAGTAGATCATACTAACCTGGTTGATGCTGAACCAAGAGAAGTGTTTATCATTGCCTGTTTGCTAATTCCAATTATTGGTATTGGTCTATATCCCAAGCTGGTAACTCAGATTTATGATTCTAGTATTACTAAATTAACTGCTAGACTGCGTAATTCTGTTCCCACCCTGACTCAAACAGCCAAATTATCCGTCAGTAGTCAGTATTCGATGAAACCTCTAACAGCACCGAGGATTGAACCATCTGTAAGGAATAAATAGCTGGTTGCTAACTTATTAACGAGATAGCTAACTTCTATTCGATATCTGACAATTTGCATTTTCTAGGGTGTGTAGCACAAGCTGCACCCTTTTTTTTTACTTCAAATATAAAAACTATCTATTGCAAAAAGTACTGTTGCTTAAGATTTTCTTAGTTTATTTATAAAGCTTTCGATAACGCATTAAGGTGATTTATGAGATGGGAGTAATAAGTATTCTTACTAATTGAGATTTACTAATTAAAATATTCCTTTCAGACTTGAACTCTCTCCAATTGAGCTATCTCCATGGCGATCGAGCGTATATCAACGGGCATTTCTGGTTTGGATGAGGTTCTTTTCGGAGGATTGCTAGCAAACCAAGCCTATTTAATCAAAGGTTCGCCAGGTAGCGGGAAAACTACTTTAGGATTTCATTTTCTCAGCCAGGGAAGCTCTGCAGGGGAAACTAGTCTGTTTATTAGTTTTTGCGAGTCAGAAGCTAGATTACTCCGTAATGCTAAGTTGATGAATATCGATCTTGATCGGGTAAGATTTTTAGATTTGAGTCAAACTGCTGATTTTTTCACGGAAGATAAGAGATACGATATTTTCTCACCTGCGGAAGTCGAGAAAACGCCGATTACTAGAAAATTATTGGCAGCAATCGAACAAATTAAGCCACAAAGAATATTTCTCGACGCAATTACTCAGTTTCGCTATTTAGCCACCGATCCTTTTGAGTTTCGCAAGCAGGTACAGTCCTTTTTACGCTTTGTCATCGATCGCGATATCACACTTTTATTCACTTCAGAAGGCAGCACTATCCATCCCGATGACGATCTTCAGTTTATGAGCGACGGGGTCATTACTTTACACACTGCCATCAACAAACGCTGTCTTGAGGTTAATAAGTTTCGCGGTTCTGATTTTGCTAAAGGTCATCACGATTTACAGTTGAGCGATCGCGGGATAGCTATTTATCCGATTTTAATTCCCAAGGCTCATCAACGTTAGACTAGTTTTGAAGCAATCTCGTCGGGGATTCCTGAAATTGATGAACTATTAAACGGGGGAATCGAACGAGGTACGGTAACTATTCTTTGTGGTCCTTCTGGGGTCGGAAAATCTACCTTTGGGATGCAGTTTATGAAAGAAGCTGCGGGTCGAGGAGAGTGATCAATTCTATATGCTTTTGAAGAAGCTGAAAACACCATCGTCGAACGGTGCAAAGCAATTAATATTCCCGTAGACGCTATGAGCGAGCGGGGAACGCTGTCGGTGGTGAATATTGAACCATTGAAATATACCCCGCACCAGTTTGCCCATTTGGTGCGGACGGAGGTAGAGCAGAACAACGCCAAAATAGTCATGATTGACAGCACCTCTGGTTACAAGATATCGATGCAGGGAGAAGACCTGATTCGTCAGCTACATTCTTTGTGTCAATATCTCAAAAATATGGGCGTAACCGTCATCCTCGTCAATGAAACTCATGTAATTGCTGGGGGAGAATTTAGTATTACTGAGATTGGACTGTCCTATCTTGCGGATAACCTGATCTTTCTCCGCTACCTGGAACTTAACGGCGAGTTACGCAAAGCGATTGGCGTACTCAAAAAACGAGTTTCGGATTTTGAACGTACTTTGAGAGAATTTAAAATTACTAAATACGGAATTAAAGTTGGCGAACCTCTATCTCAGCTGCGAGGAATTCTGACTGGCGTTCCAAAATCCATTAATCGGGAGCAGCGAGAAATGAACGGTGAATAATCTCAGCATACTCTTACTAGTCGAACATCAGCAAAATCGGCAGCTATTGGCTCAGGCACTAGCAGAACAATATCAGATACTTGTTCCTGAAGCTGAGTCTGACTTTGCGATGGCGGGAACACAGCTATTGATGGCAAACTTCGACCTGTGTTTTATTGACCATACGGCAATTCATCTGCTGCGGGATAAAATGTTGGCAGTTAGAGAGGCTGCAATCCCTTTATTTTTGCCCTTTGTATTTCTCACAACCATTCAGAATGTTGGCTTATCCACAGATCATTTAGAACCACTGATTGATGATCTGATTCACCTGCCGATGGAAAAAACTGAGCTAAAAACCAAAATTAGGGTCTTATTGCGATCGCGCTCTTATTCTTTACAGCTAAAATCAACCCAGGATAAACTAAACCAGGCTTTAGCCAAAGAAAAAGAATCAAATCAGATCAAGTCTCGTTTTGTATCTACCACGCCGTGTGCAACTTTATAGATTGAAAAAGAAAATTCCATCTGAGAAGATAAAAATTTCAACTCAAATGGAAAAATGTTTAGTACTGAAGATTTTATCATTACTGTTTTCTGTAATGTGGACGATTTGTGGCAAGAGATTACTCAAGGTCAAAAAATCAGACTGAGGGGGTTTGCACCGAGCCTCAGCGATAGCGAAATAATCACAATGGAAAT
>JBCBEA010000226.1:0-6544 GCA_038529195.1 Cyanobacteria bacterium J06600_6 | reverse complement strand
GAGCTCGGCTGGTTTTTCGCGGTTTAAGCCAATTCCCCCAACGTGAGCTGCCAAGTGCACGACTACATCTTGACCTTTTACTGCCTGCTGACAATTTTCCCACTTACATAAATCTAGTTCTCGCGATCGCGGAGTACTAATTTTGCCGATAGTTGCCCCTGCTTTACATAGCTGCTCAACTACCTGTTTACCTAGAAAACCGTTTCCACCCGTTACGAGAATATTTTTGTCTTGTAAACTTAACATTGCTAATTAAGATGTTGGATACGTAAGTATTCTAAGCATTAAGTTGGGAATTAACTCAAATTACCTGTATTGCTTAATCGACAATTGTGGCAAAATTACGGCGGTTCAAAGTAGCATCTCCTCCAGTACTGCCATCAGGAGTGGGCAGATTGAGGTTTAGTAAGTCGGCATTAACCATGAGCTTGACTAGCTCCTCAAAACTAACAGATGGCTCCCAACCAAGTTTGGCTTTGGCTTTACTAGGATCGCCAATCAAAAGGTCTACTTCTGCGGGGCGTAAGTAGCGAGGATCGAAGGCGACATAATCATGCCAGTCTAAATTGACGTGACTAAAGGCAATATCGAGAAATTCTTTAATTTCGTAAGTTTCCCCTGTTGCTACAACATAATCATCGGGCTGCTCCTGCTGGAGCATCATCCACATAGCTCTGACGTAGTCTTTGGCGTAACCCCAGTCTCTTTTTGAGTCTAAATTACCAAGGTAGAGTTTCTTTTGCGTACCTTCGACAATCCGAGCGACGGCTCTAGTAATTTTGCGAGTTACGAAAGTTTCCCCGCGACGAGGGGATTCGTGATTAAACAAAATACCGTTACAGGCAAACAAATCATAGGATTCACGATAGTTAATCGTCTGCCAGTGAGCATAAACTTTGGCACAGGAATAAGGACTACGGGGATAAAAAGGAGTAGTCTCTTTTTGAGGTACTTCGACTACCTTACCAAACATTTCTGAAGAGCCTGCCTGATAAAATCTGACCTCAATTCCCGTCCGCTGCTGATAGTCGCGAACCGCTTCTAGCACACGCAATGCACCCATTGCCACAGAGTCAACCGTATATTCAGGAGAGTCAAAGCTAACTCGTACGTGAGACTGAGCGCCAAGATTATAAACCTCTCTAGGCTTAACTTCTTCTAAAATCCGTCTTAAGGTCGTACCGTCAGTTAAATCTCCATAGTGCAGAAACAACTTGGCTTCAGGACTATGAGGGTCAATATAGATATGGTCAATACGATCTGTATTAAAGGTAGAAGTTCGACGAATAATACCATGAACTTCGTAGCCTCGATCTAATAAAAACTCGCTCAAATATGAACCGTCTTGACCCGTGATGCCAGTGATCAAAGCTACCTTACGTTCACTCATTTATTTAATCTACCTACTAACTACTTACGTTTTATATGATGCTATTTTTTTCCACTATAGTATATCGGCAATAAAATATATTCCGAAATAGTACTGAAAAGCTAAAAAGTGAGTTAATTATTCAAACAGATTACCTATATTTTTAGCCTCTAATTGGAAATTAGGTAAAAGCTAAAACTTATTATCAGCCAGTTGAGGTTATTAAAAGTTAAACCGTGGTTTTGTGAGCAAAAACAGACTACTTAGTTTGCCAAAAAAATACCTGATAACTCAAACGACATACCTCAATAAGCACCATTATTTCGAGGGAATAAGATTACGCCAACGGTTTTATAAATAATCCATAAATCTAGCAGCGCGTTACGGCTGCTGGCATAGTAAACATCAATCTGTACTCTTTTAGGGTACGGAATATCATTTCTGCCCGATACCTGCCATAAGCCAGTAATTCCCGGCTTAATTTGCAGAACCGTATTTATTTTACGTCCATATTTTGGTAACTCTTCTGGGACAAGGGGTCTAGGTCCAACAACACTCATTTCTCCCTTGAGCACATTCCAAAATTGAGGAAATTCATCCAAGCTGGTTAAGCGTAAGAACTTCCCGATTTTGGTAATCCGAGGATCTTGTTTGAGTTTGAAACTTTCCTGAAACTCTTGGCGCATAATATCAGAATCTTCCATGATTGTCGCTAACACGGCATCCGCATTATCCACCATGGTTCTGAACTTGATGCAGTTAAAAGGTCGATGATTTTTGCCAATTCTTTTTTGAACATAAAAAATAGGTCCTTGAGAATTTAGGGCAACCAAGACCATTAAAATTAGGTAAACGGGGGAAAATAAAACTAGTACTGATAAAGCAAAAACTATATCAAATATCCGTTTGTAAAAATTTCCGTTCAAAATAAAGAAGGACAATTTCAATCGATTCGGATTGAAACAAGCCTGAAAGCTTTTTCTAATTACGCCTTGCACTATCTTGACGGAAACAAGCTGGCTGTTAGCAGTCATCTTACTCCTTCACTCATCACACCACACCGTACAATCATAAATCTATCGAGCTATTATTGGCTGAAATTTGCCAAAGATAGAACAGTAGACTTAGGTTCTGTCATCGCGATTGAACTCCGTCACGGCGCATTACGCCATTCTTGATAACAATCTTCAATATATTTTAGATAGGATTGCTTAAAAATCGTTGGGCTGAATTTTTCAGCCTGCAAACGGCAGTTTTCTGGGTCGATTTGAGGCTGTAACCGTTCAAATTCTTTTACTGCCGTAGCTAATGCTTCTGGCTGTTGAACATCAAACAATAAGCCTGTACCGCCTTCAGGACACTGACGAATATCTTTAACTGTTTCTAATGCACCTCCTTTTCCATAAGCTATTACTGGTGTTCCGCAAGCTTGAGCTTCAACTAAGGCAATGCCAAAATCTTCACAGGCTGCATAAACAAAGGCTTTTGCTTTAGTTATGTACTGGCTAACAATATTATGCGGTTGCCAGCCTAAAACCTGAACATGAGGTTCGGCTAGCTGACGTATTTCCGCTAATTGTGAACCCGAACCAATAATTACTAACGGCTTTTTTAGCTGATTAAATGCTTTTACGATTAAGCATATTTGTTTATAACTTACTAATCGAGAAATTGTCAGATAGAAATCTTCTTTTTCTGGCTCAAAGGCAAATTTATCGATCGCCACTGGTGGATAAATAACTTTTGCCGAGCGTCGATAGCAGCGCCAAATACGTTTAGCGGTATGGCTAGAATTGGCAATAAAGTAATCAACTCGGTTAGCAGAAATTACGTCCCAGCTGCGCATACGGTGCAGAATATAGCGGGCAATTAATCCCTGTATACCTTTGCCCTTGCGATCGCCGTTTAAATAATCAAAAGTTAAGTCCCAAGCATAGCGCATTGGGGTATGGCAGTAACAAATATGTAGCTGATGAGGATTAGTTAGCACTCCTTTGGCTACAGCGTGGGAAGAAGAAAGAATTACATCATAGTGATTGAGGTCTAGCTGTTCGATCGCCAGGGGTAAAAGCGGGAGATATTTTTGGACTCCGTTGCGAGCCTGAGGAAATTTTTGGAGAAAGGTAGTAGAAATTGACCTTTGATATAGATAGCTCTCGGGATTACTCGACTCGAAGTCAATCAGAGCATAAAGATCGGCATCAACGTATTTTAAAATTTCTTGGACTACTAGCTCCGAGCCGCCCGTCGCTTTCGGGGTAAGCCACTCATGGACTAGGGCGTATTTTAATTCCACGGCTAGTTACTTATTAATTACAAAAATTGCTTGACGATAATTGGGTCGTAAATAGCTAATAGTCGCTAATTTAGTATCCAAAATATCACTGAGTTTCAGGACTAGATTGTCAGGACGACTGAGTAGCTTAGAAGAAATTATGCCAAACACCAGAGAAAAATAGTTAATGGGAATTAGAGTAAACTGCTTGAACTGATGACTGAGCCAATTTAAATCCTGTCTCATAAATGGTCGCTCGTCGGGAGTATGAGCATTTTTAGCGACCTGCCAATACAGTCTCAGCAGTAAATTTGAACCTAGAGGCTCCATGAAAATCATGATGCCGTTCGGGTTGAGATTATCGGTGTAGAGCCTTGAGAGAACTTCCTGATAGTCTAGATGATGCAAAATTGAGCGACCAAAAACAACATCATATTTACCTGCAATTGGCTGGGAAATATCGTGGAGATTGAAATCTAGACGCTGTGGCTGGGCAAAATTCTTGGCGGAGGCGATAAATCTTTCTGAGATATCAATTCCGTGAACATAGCTAGCCTGTTGCTCTAGTAGGTCGATTGAGCTTCCCCCATAGCCACAGCCAATATCTAATACTCGTTTACCTGGAACATGAAGACTGAGAAGCTCTTTTAAGGTTGCTTCGTGTCGGAGAGTATTGGGACATTGAAACACATGGGCAAAGTTTTGATGCCACTGTTCGCTGTTTTGATAAATATCCGTTTGGTCAACGCTTTCTCTCTCTCTTTGACTTCTCAGGTTCATTCCTTCATTTACTATGACGAGTAATCAGTTGCCATGATACACTACTCGCCAAAACTTGTTGGTCTTCGAGATCGAGACTTGGTAATATATCTGAGTTGATTAGGAAATAAGTAGGCGAAGGCTGTTGCCAAAGCTGCTTTAATTCTTCGTTGGACTTGGGCAGCACAACGCGATCGCTATAGAATTCTAGAGAGGGGCGAATTTGCGGGTAGTTGGTATAGATATTAGTGCGGGCTGGAGTGTTTCCTTGTAGCATTTGCGCTATGGGCTGAACGGGGAAATCATTATTTAATTCCCACAGCCAGTGATCGGAGTTGAACAGCAGCAATAAAGCGCAATAAAAACCGCCTGCCATGATCGAGATAAATTGACGGCGACGTTGCCAAAGTAAGATTGAAGTTAGGAACAGACTAATCCCTAGCGTCATCAATATTTGGGCGAGTTTCACTTCAGACGGTTGTGCTAGCAAACCGTAATAAACGCTGCCAAGGCAACATACTAGAGCCAGAAAACTTATTGATATCTGCCAGAAATAGCTTATGTTCTGTTTACGCCAGATCCGATCCAAACTCATCCCTATCAATAAAGAAAATATGGGATAAAAGGGAATCACATACCAGGGTAGTTTAGTGGTCATTAACGAAATTGCCAGCAGATATATACTCCCCGCAACGAGAGTAAGTTTTCCCTCCCTTAAATGACGCTTATTCCAGGCTAGTTTAAGACCATGGGGCAGAAATATCAGCCACGGCAAGCTGTACTTAGCAATCTCCAGCAAATAGTACCAGGGTGGGGCAGAAACAGTGCTGACCGGCGACCAAATGCGATTAAAGGTCTGATCTCCCAAGCTAATACCCAAAAATTCGGTGCCGTAGTGTAAATACTGCAAAAAATACCAGGCGATCGCGGGAATCATTCCCAAACATGCACCGAGCCATAAGTATGGGTTCCGCAACAGCGGAGGATTATCCCAAGCAGTAAAGATGAACAAAATCCCCCCCAGCAAAACACCGATCATCATGCCCTTAGTCAGACAGATTGCTCCTAGAGCAATGCCTGTGCCAGTTAGCCAAGGATTATGATTTCTGCCTCTTAATAAGCACCATAGCCCCAAGCAAAACCAGCAGGCGATCGCGCCATCTAGCATGGCTACTCGACCATGACGAGTCATTGGTAATAAAGTCAAATAGACTAAACTACTAAAAATTGCCGTGGAGCGTTGGGCAAATAGTTCTTTAGCAGTTAGATACAGCAGGGGAATAGAGCAGGCAGATAAAAGAGCAGGAACAAGACGGGTACTCCATTCGCTAACGCCAAATAAACTATAGCTAAGAGCAATTAAGCTATGAATCAACGGCGGTTTGTTCCAGTAAGGATCGTCATAGTTAATCGTCGGATACAGCCACGTGTGACTACCAGGTTCGGCTCGCCAGATATTACGGGCTACCCCCGCTACAATTCCTTCATCCCAGTCTCTCAGGGGTAAATTTCCCAAGCCAGATGTATATAAAATTACCCCTGCCAAAAGAAAACAGATTATCCACAGAATTTCACTACTTAAAAACCGCTTTTCCGTTTTCCTCATCCCTATGCTTTAGCCTCTTATTCTGGATAGCCACTTACCGCCCCAGGGTAGCCACTTACTGCTCCAGGGTCACTATCTCTTTTCGAGCCTAACAGTTCTAGGCGATCGACTTTAATTACGGGACGAGATCGCATGCCTCCTGTATTTCTGTCTGTCCAGGTTTCAATTTTAAACGTCCCCTGTACCGCAATTTGCTTGCCCTTATTAACGTAATTTCCTGCTACCTCTGCCGTTTTGCCCCACATTTCGAGGTTAAACCAGTCGGGCTGTTCGCTATTGCGACTGCGGCGATCGACCGCTAAAGGCAAGGTACATTTTACCGAGCCAGAATCAAAATATCTTACTTCTGGGTTCGCACCCGCACGTCCGACTAAATTGACAACGTTAAGAGCCATAAGCTTATTTTTATAGTACTAGAGAACTAAATTTGACTGTTTTAGTCTAGCAAATTATAGCCAAGCAATACTATTTGCCAAGCTAGGATTAATCAAGAGAGCTGGTCTGCCTGCAGTTAAATGTGTTGAGCTTTTAAAGC
>JBCBEA010000225.1:0-6546 GCA_038529195.1 Cyanobacteria bacterium J06600_6 | reverse complement strand
TCTAATAGCTTAAAATCTTGACGATGCACTATCCTGTGTTGAGTACCGTGAGAAACTTCCATCCCCGTAAGAACTTTTACATCTTCTTCTGCTCTTTGATATGATTCATTAGCACTGAGCAGCAAACAGCATTTTTCTAGGTATGGACTCAATCGAGTTCTATCTTTGACTTTCAATTTTTGGGCTTGCTTCTCGCTAATCGTCAAATATCCCAAAATGCTTTTCAGAATCCTTTTTCTACCTGCCTTTGTTCCACTGCTTGCTGAGATAAAAAATTTGCTATTTCTGGATTAACGTAATCAATTAAATGTTTTCTGACTACTACTTCTATTCCTTCAAGTGTTTTTACTTTTTCCGATTCTGTTTCTTCGTAGAGTAATTCGGCGATCGCCTGAGCGTGTACTTTTATTTGTTTTAGTCTTTCTGTTTCCATTTCGACTGCTCTTTTTCTTCTTTCTTTGTTTTTAAGGATAGTTTGTGACCCTTCTCTTTTCACTGAGCATTTTTACTCATTACATTGTTGGGATGCACTCTGTGAATATCAGTTATGGTCTAAAGGCAGAGGGCAAAAGTTAGATCGAGCTTTTTTCGTGAACAATTAGTTATCTTATACGAAAATAAGGACGTACTATACAATTTTAATAAAACAAAAATATTTTTATAACTTGCTGATTTTTGTTGCAGTATACTGCTTAACTGATTTTAGCTGCATTTCTTTAGCAGATTTACCTGCCGTTATTACATTTCTAGTAGCTTCGACTCTTACTTGATATGCACCTTGAATATTATTGTTTGAAGAGGTTATTTCTACTTCTACCCACTGGGAATCGCTTTCTAATTTTCGTAACAACAGCTTTGCTATTTTTAGAGGCAACAATTTTAAAACAAATACGAACAAAATCTTAATCAGATTACCGCGATCGCGATTTATAATGCGTCCAGATTTAGGATAATCTTTCCATTCCCAACCTTCCTTTAACCAAATTTCTCGTTCGGCAATTTGAGCGAATTTTTCCATTCCCGACCAACCCCGATAGTAAGGTCTTAGCTGTTTTAAATCGCCCTGCTGGTAAATCAATAAATCTAAAACCTCTGGCTTCAAATGACCCCAAAATCTCCCCGAAGGAAAATCAATTAAAGTTGGGGCAAACTTGTGTCCGCCAAAATGACTGGTGTGCCAGATTCTTAATTTTCCTTGAGATTGACTGGCATAATTTTTACGCAGCTTTTCGTATAGGGGAGTGCCATAACGACCACAGGCTGTATCCCATTGAGTATGGGTACAAACTAAGATTTCGCGAACGTCAGATGTATTTTGGCGATCGCCTGCAAACTTATCTAATTCTTTGGGATTGAGTAGAAGTGCTTTAATCAAAGGAATCAACTGAGACTTGGCAACAATATATTCCTGCTTGTCATACTGGGAAAACATATTCCCTGGACGAGAATAATAAAAGACGCGAATCCTATCTGGCTGAGAATATTCCTTGTCTGTAGCGATCGCCATCAGTCTCAAGCTAAGATTGGGATTACGCTGCTCCAATTCCATCAAAATGCCGATTATCGGTCTATATCCAGGCTTTTCCTGCCAAATATCTTTCTTCCAAGGGCGAGGCACTTCTATCATCAACCATTCTTCTGCTGTTCCCGCCGTACCGATTGGATCTTCTCCCTGCATTTGCGATACTTCCGAACAATAACGGCAGGCAGATATATCTTTCATTTTATTAAAAAGTCTTTAGCTTTTAGCTCTTAGCTCTAGTGTAAATACGCTGAATATACGATCGGCAGCATTCTTGATAACTATGTGCATAAAGTGCATCGTTTAGCTTTCAGAGTGGATTTGTCTCTCGTATACATAAGGTCATATTTAACATATTTTGCTAAATTGCCGAACAAATGTGGTAAATTACTAAATCACATATTGAATATAATTCTCAATTAATTAAAGCGGTTTACTTCTAGCAGTCTTAACTCGGCTAACAGAAGTAGTTTCTAATTGAGAATATATATATAACTAAGATCTTATCAGTTTCAATCCCCAGCTACAAAGCTCAAAAATTTTGTTATGCAATGTCACAGAAGCCTTTTAAATGACTACACCATCCGCTAGCCAATTGCTCAAGGCAACTAGCGATCGCCATATACTTGCTATTATTCTAATTTGCTTGGCTTTACTAGCTACTGTCACTATCTCTTTGGCAGTCGGTTCGGTAGATTTGAGTCTAGGAGAAGTCTGGCAAGCATTATGGCATCAGGGCGATCGAACCAAGCAAATTATTGTTTGGCAACTTCGTTTGCCACGAGTTTTAACAGCGTTAACTGTAGGTGCTGCTTTAGGAACATCGGGGGCGTTACTTCAGGGAATGTTACGCAATCCTCTAGCAACTCCTTTCCTTTTAGGAATATCGGCAGGAGCGGGTTTAGTAGTGGTTTGCCTAATTACTCTAAATGCTTTTCTATATCTAATCCCTCTAGCTGCTTGGCTGGGGGCGGTAGTTACTACGACTCTCGTTTATCTTTTAGCCCGAACGGGAAACGGGATTGGTGTAGAAAGATTGATCTTAGGCGGAGTCGCAATATCTTCCTTATTTGGCGCGATTCAAACCACTTTACTGCTGCTTGCTGATGATGGTCGAATTCAACAAGCCCTAAATTGGCTAATCGGCAGCCTTAATGGTCGTGGGTGGTCAGAATTACAGATATCTGCCCCTTATATACTTGTGGCGCTGATTGTTGCCTGTTTTCTATCCAAATCCTTGAATGTTCTCAACTTGGGAGATGAACTGGCTGTCAGCCTGGGTATTTCTTTAGGGCGATCGCGTTTACTAATTGGGGCAACGGCTACTTTATTGGCTGCTGGTGCGGTTAGTATTGCGGGTTTGATTGGCTTTGTTGGCTTACTCGTACCTCATGGAAGCAGATTTTTATTAAACACAAGTGATTATCGTCTGTTAATTCCTTTGTCCGCTATTGGTGGTGCGTTAGTGCTATCAGTGGCAGATTTATTAGCTCGCTCTGGAACAGTGGAATTGCCTGTAGGGGCGGTAATGGCTTTATTCGGTTCGCCCGTATTTATTTGGCTGCTTTATCGTCGATCCGTTTAAAAGTGGTGGGTGATTGATAAGTAGTCAGTAGCAATTAATAAATGATCAATGCTAAATGTTTAATGTTCAATGAAAAATGTCCTTATCAAGTCATAACTTGAGTGGTGGTTATAGCGATCGCCTAGTCATCAAAGATATCGATTTAGACTTGGAACAGGGTGAGTGGCTGAGTATATTGGGGGCGAATGGTTCGGGTAAATCTACTCTCTTAAAACTGCTGTGCCGATTAATCGATCCAGTTAAAGGTAAAGTATTGCTCGATGGTAAGTCCATTCATCAGTTACCTCCCCAGTCAGTCGCCCGACAAATGGCAATTTTACCCCAACAGCAAACTGTCCCCAATGGCTTAACGGTAGAGCAGCTAGTCAGTTTGGGTAGAACTCCCTACCAGTCTTGGTATAACTGGGAGCTAAATCTGCAAGACAAAAGCTTTGTGGCAAAAGCCCTGGTTCAAACTCAACTAGAGTCGTTAAAACACCGCATGGTAACTCAGCTATCGGGAGGAGAAAGGCAACGCGCTTTTTTAGCCTTGGCTTTGGCTCAAGATCCCCAGATTTTGCTGTTGGATGAGCCGACTACCTACTTAGATATCAACTATCAGCTACAGCTATTGGAATTGCTAAAAACGCTTAATCGGCAGGGATTAACGATTGTTACTGTACTACATGAAATAAATCTAGCCGTTCGTTATAGCGATCGCCTGGCACTACTCAAGCAAGGACAACTCTACACCGTCGGCGAGACTGCTGCTGTTTTGACTCCTGAAAATTTGGCAGAAGTATTTGGCTTGCGGGTAGCCATTATTGATACTCCCGTTGGGAAGCAAATTTGTCCTCTTACCGCAAATAACAACTAACACAATTAACAAGTACAGATAGGGTATGCCTTGTCTATAAAAATTAACAACTATGAAAACTAATAAACTGAGCTTCTATGTAATTAAACTGGGCGCTATTTTATCTCTTACGGCGATCGCGCCAGCAATGGCGGAATCGGTTACGCCAATTGATAATTCTTTGCCCACTGCCACCAAGAATTTGCTAGTTCAGAACAACATTGCGGAAGTTACTAGAATCGAGGTTCAGGAGACTGACGGTAAGCTAGAAGTTATTTTAAAAACTGTCACAGGACAAAAATTAGTCCCGCTAATGATGCCTGACGGGAACAATTTAGTACTTGAGATTCCCGATGCGATCTTGGCTCTACCAGAAGGTGAACCCTGGTCAAAACTGAATCCTCTTCCAGGTATTACTAGAGTTACCGCCCAGCAGCTGGACGAGACAATGATTCGGATTGCGATCGCAGGAGAAAAGGCAACTCCCACAGCAAAAGTCGTACCGACTAGTCAAGATTTAACTTTAAGCATTACTCCAGAAGTAGTTGCTCAAACTAATTTTGAAATAGACGAAGAGACAAGGATTAATATTACCGTCACGGGTACGCGTACTCCCCGTCCCTTATTGGATTCTGCTGGTTCGATCTCGATTATTGATTCTGCACAAATAGATCGGCAACTGATTAGAGATATTGGGGATTTGACTCGTTACGAACCAGGAGTATCCGTCGGCAGAAGTCCCAATCGCTTTGGCAATCAGGATTTTAATATTCGGGGCATCGATGGTAATCGCGTGTTGTTGCAGGTTGATGGAGTACGTATTCCCGATAATTATGTAGGCAGGGGTCGAGACTTTTTCGACTTAGAGACAATCAAACGAGTCGAAATTATTAAAGGTCCTGCTTCTGCACTGTATGGTAGTGATGCGATCGGGGGAGTAGTTTCATTTATTACTAAAGACCCTGACGATTATTTAACAATATTTGATAATTCCCTTTATACGAGCGTGAAGACCACTTACGATAGCAGTGATGAAAGTATTTCGGCTACTGGAGTTATCGCTGCCGAAGACGAAGCAGGCAAAGTCCAAACTTCCTTTGTCTTTAGTACCTTTAATGGTGAAGAATTTAAAAATGGCGGGACTGCGCGCCCAAACCCGCAAGATGTTCAAGATAATACCCTGACAGGCAAGGTAGTCTATAACTTTAATGACGAACATAGTATTAAGCTGACGGGAGAACTGTTTAACAGCAGTACCAATACAGATGTTCTAAGCGAACGAGGTAGTACCCCTTTTGATGTCAGTAACCCACCGTTTTTCGTTTTCTTTGAACGGGAAGAGGTTGAGGCAGAAGATACAAGAGAGCGTCGTCGCCTTAGTCTTAATTATGATTTTGATAACTCTAATTCTGGTTGGTTAGAAGCAGCCAAGGTTAACTTCTACTATCAAGATGCTCAAATCGAAGAAGATAAGCTGTCTACGGGAGTGCAGCAAAATATTAGTCCAGCAGCACCGCCGACTTTTACTCCCATCATTCGCGATGAGGTCAATTCTTTCGAGCAGGATGTTTTGGGTGGAGATGTACAGCTACAGAGCGACTTTAAGACAGGCAAAATCAAGCATCGTTTAGTTTATGGCTTTGAGGTATTTAATACTGATACTTCTCGACCGAGAGATAATACGTTAATTAATTTAACCGACGGTAGTATTAATAAATTTGTCGTGGGGGAAGAGTTTCCCAATAAAACATTTCCCGATACATCTACCCTGCGCGCTGCCATTTTTATTCAGGATGAGATCGAACTGGGTAAAATAAGTCTAATTCCTGGGATACGTTGGGACTATTATAGTCTCAATGCAGATGAAGACGAAGATTTTGCCCGTATTAACGTCGATAACTTTGAAGTTGAAGATATTGATGAGTCAGCATTCTCTCCCAAAATTGGCGTAGTTTATAAACCCATTGAAGATTTATCCCTCTATGCCCAGTATGCCAGAGGTTTCCGCAGTCCTCCCTATGATGATGCCAACATCGGTTTTACCAACTTTGCCTTTGGCTATACCGTGTTGCCCAACGCTGATTTAGAACCAGAAACCAGCGACAGTTTTGAAGTCGGTTTGCGAAGCGAACTACCCCGCCTTAATTTCAGTTTGGCAGGCTTTTATAACGACTACGACAACTTTATTGATACTGTTCGGGTTGGCACTCGCACTGACGATGGCTTTAGTCAATTCCAGAGTCAGAATATCGAACAGGCAGAAATATATGGTGTAGAAGCCAAAGCCGAATACTTTTTTAGTTCTAAACAATCTGGTCTGAGTGTATTAGGCAGCATTGCCTGGGCAGAAGGCAATAATACTTCGGATGATGATTCCGTGCCTCTAAATTCAGTTAATCCTCTTGAGGGTATACTGAGCCTACGCTATCGCGCTCCCGAAAATCGCTGGGGTTTGGAACTAATTGGTACTTTTGTCGGTGAAAAAACCAGGATTGACAACGAAAACATATCTGCTTTTGGGGGACAAGGCGGTGATGCAGAATTATTTGCTCCTGACGGCTATTTCACTCTCGACTGGCTTAACTACTACAATGTCTCTAAAAA
>JBCBEA010000224.1:0-6599 GCA_038529195.1 Cyanobacteria bacterium J06600_6 | reverse complement strand
AATCCATGATACAATAATTCTCTCCCAAAAGTGCGACAGAAGAGCTTTAGTACACTAGTCGCCCAATTAATTCTAATATACTTTTCAAAGCAAATAGGCGCCACTCATGTCAACTCCTGTATCTAAGGTTGAATTTCGAATTTCGATCGCCATCATCGAACATTTTTCTGAAAATCTCTACCGCAGTCCGAATAAAGCAGTAGAAGAATTGATAACCAATGGCTACGATGCCTTTGCGGAGGAAGTTAGAACCTACCTACCCGGCGCGGTTCTAGAAGATTGCTTAATTGTTTGGGATGACGGAGATTCTATGAATATTCAGGGAATCAAAGACTTATGGCATATTGCAGCGAGTCCCAAAAAGAATACCAATCGCTTAATCGAAAAAGGTGGACGGCGACGAAAGGTAATTGGCAAATTCGGTATCGGCAAGTTAGCCAGTTACAGCATTGGTACTAAGATGTCTCACCTTTGCAAGCAAGATGATCAATACTTGCTCATTGAGATTGACTACAATAAGCTAACTAAAAGCCTAAAGCAAGATAATCGTGCTAATTCCGAGCCTACAAATCGGGAAGAATCGGGCACTAACTTACCAGTAGTGCAGGATGTTGTCGAAAGTTCTCAACTCCATGCTGATGTAAACAAAACCGAAGAACAGGATTATAAAGAAAACATTTACGCATTAACGGAAAGTGAGGCTTGGGATTTAGTCTCACAATACTTCAAGAATAAAAATCAAATTGTCGATGATTTCTTTAAGAAGCCATCGTGGACACTCGCTGTAATATCTGATCTAAGGGAAGATAAAAATGTAACTCCTGGGGCATTGTCGCGGGTATTGGGCAGGTCCATGCCCTTACGCCCAGACTTCAAAGTGTACGTAAATGATGAAGAAGTAAAATCGGTCCTTTTGTCTCGTGAGGCCTTAGAGATCTACGACTTCGGCGATAAGGTGTTTCAAGATAGATTAGAAAAAATATGGAGAGTGGCCAGAAAGGCCGGAAAAGTTAATGGGGACATAACCTTCCATAAAGATGATTCATTAACTGATGAAACAGGTAAAAGTGTTCCTTATGTACAATTTCCAAATCTAGGCAAAACCTGGGGTAAACTACGATTAAGTTCGACTACGTTACACGTTGGCAAGGCTGCAAAGATAGATAGATACTATGGCTTTTTTGTTTATGTGAGAGGCCGATTAATCAATCCCGAAGACGATAAACTTTTTCATATTGATCCATCGTACGGTTCATTTTATCGATCACAATACATCATTCATGCGGATGATTTAGATGAAACTTTATTGGCAGATAGAGAACGTTTTGGAGAATCTAGCAAGATCGATGAGATGCGAATTTTACAAACTGCTTGTTCCAGAACTTTAGATGACCGATGGGATGATGAAGTAGATGCAAAGGAGAAAGCCAAGCAATTCAAAAATAGGCTCCCAATTCACCGCCGTGACTTGTTTGCTGATCCCATATCAATGATCTGGTCTAAAAAAATAGATGAGGAAAAGAAATTGATCGGCAGCTTTGACTTTGACTTAGAGGAACCAACTATTATCAGGCAATCTTTAGGGGCAGATAACGCTATTTCCAATTTGGACATAGACCCTACTCAAGGGCCAAAACTGATGGTCAATAGTGATCACCCATTCATTCGAAGACAAGTCGCTTCAGCGGGAAAGGGAAAGAAAGGTGCAAGCTTCATCCGAGAAATCGAGAACTTGATGGCAATGGAATCTCTCTTTGAAGGTCATCTTTACTTCTTGGATTTGTCGGAAGAAAAAGTCGAAGCTATACTGGCATGGAGAGATCGAATGTATCGTCAATTGGCCATATTAGATAATACAACAGTTTTCGGTGCAATCCAAGAAATGGAAGATATGTCCTATGTTGGGGATCGTAAATTTGAAGAGGCGATTAGCAATGTCTTAAAATTCATTGGTTTTCAGTCAGAAGTCCAGGGGCTAAGTGGCAATCCTGACATTGTAGCCTTTGCTCCGGCTGGTGCTGAATCATACAGAATAGTCTTCGAAGCAAAAGGGTCCAAACGAGACTTGCCTAACACAAAAGCAGCTGTTGCTAGCGGCGTTTCTCATGCTAAGGAAGTAGAGGCAGAACATGTAGTAATAGTCGCTAGAGAGTTTGTCGGGTTCAATTTATCAGAAACACCCGCAATCATTAAGGAATGCTTAGCTACAAATCAATTCGAACAGGAAACCTCTGAAGAGGAGCAATCAAAGAATCCAATTAAACGGATGATTGACAAATCAAAAAACCCGACTGTGTCAATAATTACGACTGATAACCTAGCTAGCTTAGCCATTGCAGTCAAACAGTATCAATATGATATTCTGACTATCAAGGATGTTCTAACTGCAATAGAAACCCCTGAACAAAAAAATAAGAGGATCGCATCATTAACCAATCCTGATTACGGATTTGACTTTGCCGAGCTATTGGAAATCATTTTTGAGCAGCAGCAATCAAGTCCAAGAAAGCTCCAGGCCTCTTTAGCCACCATATATGATGAATATTACAGTGCCGGAGAAAAAGGTGTAGAAAACGAAGAAGAGTTTAAACAAAAAATTTTAGCATTACATATTTTAGCATTTCCATTTGTACCTTTAACTGATGAAAGGGTTGCAATTACAGAATCACCTGACAAGATTGCAAGACATATAGCCAATAAGTTGGAATCCTTTAAGAAAGAGAGGCAAATCAGAAAATCCACCGATGACTAAGAGGAATGCAGTAAGTTTATTTTCGAATTGTGGAGCAGGAGATTTCGGCTACAAGAAGGCGGGTTTCAATTTTGTCGTCATGGCCGAACTCCAGAAGAAGAGGGCTGAAGTATGTAAACTGAACCATCCTAGGGCAAAGGTCATAGAGGGTGACTTAAGGGAAACCTGGACGGATGTAATCAAACTTTATCAAGAAAAATACACTGAGCCACCGGCCCTCCTGACCGCTTGCCCCCCATGCCAAGGACTGAGTAGTGCACGTGGTAAACGAGGTAGCTTTAAAGATCCTGATGCTGGATCAAAAGATGCCAGAAACCTTTTGATTTCGATTGCCTGCAAGATTATTAAAGAGTTAGAACCAGAGTGCATAGTCATTGAGAACGTACCTATCTTTTTATCACGAAGAGTACGTCATCCAAAGGATGGATCAATTACCACCGGTGCAAAAATCTTCCTCGAAGCTGTAGCAGACGATTATCTCGTGTTTCCGATGGTAACTGATCTATGTGATTACAATGTACCACAGACACGCAAAAGGTGCTTTATCACTGCTATCCATAAAAAGCATACTGGGATCAGGAAATTTTTACTTTCCTGTGGTCGTGTTCCGTATCCATCTGTCAAAAACGATAATGCACCAATTACAGTTGTGGAGGCACTGCAACAACATAGACTCCCCTCCCTAAAACCGACTTCAGCGGAAGAGGCAACCTTCGATGGATTTAACGGAATGCACTCTGTTCCAACATGGCCAGCCGAAAGGTGCCAGATGGTAGCTTCTATTCCAAGGAATAGCGGTGCCAGTGCTTGGGAGAACAACACTTGCACGAAATGCGGATACAATGACAACCGATTAGAGGATGTATATTGTAACAACTGCCATGAGCTATTACCAAAGCCAATTGTAGAAGAATCTGGGCGACATCGCTTAATAAGAGGCTTTAGGACAAGTTATAAAAGAATGGCTCCCAACAAACCAGCAGCGACTATCCTCACAGCTAGTGGTCATATTGGAAGCCATACTACTATTCACCCTTATGAAGATCGGTTACTAAGTCTACTGGAATGCCAAATACTACAGACTATTCCAATGGACTTTCGCTGGGGTGATGCACTTAGAAAATACGGCCCCTCAAATGTAAGAGCTATGATTGGAGAAGCAATCCCACCAAAGTTTACGTTGATGCACGGCAGCGTTTTGAGAAGGCTGTTCGACAAGGATTGGGCCCGTGGCTTAATGGATATTGAAGATAAACGGATTACAAAAGCGTGGCAAAAGGTGGAAGGTTTGAATTAGGGCCGAAATTCTCTTTTTACTCCTCAAGCAAGTCACGAACGGGCTGTATATCTTTATTATTCAGCCACCTCGGAACTAACAGACTGGAGCACCATGTTTCTGATTTTATTGGCGAAAGGGATATGTTGATACCGATTAGTTATTTCCAGGGCTTCTTGAAACAGCTTATTTGCTTCATCAGGTTGACCTATTTGCTGCTTAAGCAACGCAAAAAGAAGACTTGACTTGGCAACTTCTATTTCAAAAACCAGGGGATTAGCTGCGGCAAGACGCCGATAAATCGACAGCGATTCTCCGTAGGCCGCCGCCGCGAGATCGTATTCATTTTGGGCGCTGCACAGAAGACCCCGATTGCTTTGGGTTCCAGCTATGCAGGGATCGTAGGTCGCAGGATTTGTTGCGGCCAGACGCCGATAGATCAACAGTGACTCACTATAGGCCGCCGCCGCAAGATCGTATTCATTTTGGGCACTGTACAAAAGACCCCGATTGTTTTGGGTTCCAGCCACATAAGGATCGTAAGCTGTAGGATTAACTTCCGACAGACGCTGATAAATCGACAGTGCTTTGCCGTACGCCGCCGCCGCAAGACTGTATACATTTTGGGCGCTGTACAGATTTCCCAGGTTGTTTTGGGTTCCAGCCACATAGGAATCGTAGGTCGCAGGATCAGCAGCGGCCAGGCTCTGATATATCGAAAGCGATTCACCGTAGGCCGACACCGCAAGATCATATTCATTTTGGGCGCTATACAGATTTCCCAGGTTGTTTTGGATCAGCGCCAAATCAGGGTCGTAGGTCACAGGATCATTTTCTACCAGACGTCGACAAATCGACAGCGCTTCGCCGTAGGCCGCCGCCGCAAGACCATATTCATTTTGAGCGCAGTACAGCATACCCAGGTTATTTTGAGTACTAGCAAGGTTTATGTTTACCGTATCTCCTGATTCCACATAAGAACGAAAAACAAGAAAATAGTAGGTGATAGCAGAATCTATTTGATTATGGTCCTGTAAAAATCTGGCATAATCAAATTGATTTTCAGCGCTGGAACGACACTGTAGAGAGAGACGAAAATAATAATGGGCCGAGTCATACCACTCGGTGAGGTCGTAGCGGGTTTTCGTGATTTGGGCCTTGATGAGCCACTCCGAGGCTTTTACACTGAGCAAGCTATCATTGTCCGCTGCTTCTTGCGCTATCACGTTTTGCTTTTGTAGTAGTTGCTTTGTTTCACTCTCCAATTCTGCGGTATTCAGTACCGCATCTGCTTCCCGGATTTTTCCTTCGTCAAATAGTTTTTTTGCAGTACGGAGACGTTCGGACTTGAGTTCAATTTCCGCGAAGGTTTTGGCCAAGCGTAGTACATCTTCTTTGAAGTCCGTCAATGTTTTCAATTCCGCCTGGTACTCTCCAGCTCTCTGATCTCGCTCCTTCCGGATGTAAGCAACTAAATCCGTACTGCCACTAGCCTCTGCCTTGGTGAGTTCCTGGTTCTTCTCGTCCAGTTTAGCCTTTGCGGCGGCTACTCTTTCCTTCAGTACTGCATACTCCTGCGATTTCGGTAAAATGTTTTGGGTGATGTTGAATGTATTCCCGTCGCCTGTTGCTATGAGCCCAACTTTGGCTGAATCCTGCACTGTTATATTGTCCGTATTCTGTGCCAGAAGGCATCCGAAGGACAAGAGAAATATTAATAGGGTAAATTGAGGATACATAATTAAAAGTCTTGTTTTATTTCGATGGTGTTGGAGTCACCAGTAATGATATTACCGATCTTTCCTTGGTCATTTACTTGAATATTAATTTGGTCTCCAGTGCTAGGGGATGTGCGCAGGGGAGACTTTGGTTGGGCATCTTCGAGAGGTTCAGGAGAAAGCGGCACCGTATCTGAGGGTATAGGAAGGGACTCTTCCGTAATATTCACTTCGCCACCGAAGTAATCACGAAGTGAATAGCCGATAATAGAAGCGACAGAGCCAAGGATACCAATCCATAAGACCAATGTTTTCCAGGTCTTTTTTGCTCTAGCCCCTTCCTGCTCTGGAAGGCGCTCGATCAACTCTAAAGCAGAGTCATGGATACGATTTAGAGCAACATTTAAATGCTCAGAGTCAGTAGTTCCCATGTTCTTCTCCTGAATATGTTTTTCATAACGGGCTGAAAGAGCTAAAGCTTGACGATGTAAATGGGAATCAGATTCCGTAAGCGGAATTAATTGCTGGAGCGCAAACTCAGTCTTTCCTTGGCTAATGAGGGTACGAAGTTTATTTTTCAAGGGTATCGGTTTATTAAAAACTCAATTTACCGGAATTTAACTTTTAATGCACTCTTTTCAAACACAAATATGAATTTATCAAACATAATGTAAACAAGAAACATCACAACGGTTGACCACTGCCTCTATTAAGCTATTTATCTAGGACAATTTTGCAATACAGCACTACGAATCAGTACCGCTTCCTATTCTAAAATCAGACACAAGCGTTAAACTTCAAACATTTAAATATTTTTAAAACAAATTATTTTATATTAGCATCAAACATACTA
>JBCBEA010000223.1:0-6615 GCA_038529195.1 Cyanobacteria bacterium J06600_6 | reverse complement strand
CTTATATTTAAGTAAAAAGTATATTTTTCGGGGCTTTACAATTGTTGCTAATATGGCAGTTTATTCTGACTAAATCTAATAACTCTAAATTTTAGTGAGATTAAACAAAAGAAAGCAAAAACAATGCTTTGATTTAATATAAATTTATTTGAGGTTCAACTTTAACAGTTAATTAGCAAAGCCATTTTAGCTAATTCTGGAATTAGTCAAAATATGTATTTTGTTGGGGTGTAACTTTGGAATTTAACTTAAAACTTTTAAATTACACCTGTGAAAAAAACAAACTAATTCAAGCTAAGACAATAGGTTGGGAATTACAAAATCTAACTATTGCTGATACCACTGGTAGATGAACAAGTACAAAGAGAAATTACAAGAGCAAATACTGATTGTCGATGACCTACCAGAAAATATCAGGCTACTATCATCGCTACTAAGTGAGCAGGGTTATCGTGTTAATTCGGCTACTGATGGCAAAATGGCTTTGTCCTTGATTCAGCGGTCACACCCCGACTTAATTCTGCTAGACATTATGATTCCCCAAATTGACGGGTATCAGGTTTGCCGTTGTTTAAAATCCGAAAACGCCACCAAGCATATTCCGATTATTTTTCTCAGCGGTTTAGATTCAGAGTTTGATAAAGTTGAGGCTTTTAAAGTTGGTGGTTCTGACTATATTACAAAACCTTTTTTTGTTGAAGAAGTTATTTTACGAGTTAAAGCTCAGCTAGCTAATATTCAACAGCAGCAGCAATTCCAGCAAATACTCAACGAACAGATCGCCGAACGAAAAATCGTTGAACAAGAGCTGAATAAATCTCGAGAACTATTGACTGGTGTGCTGGATAGCTCTCTCGACGGAGTTGCTGCATTTGAAGCTATTCGCGATCGCCAAGGAAAGATTATTGATTTTCGCTGGCTGATTGCCAATCCTGTGGCAGCAATGACGGTAGGTGGCACAATTGAAAGTCTTAAGGGAAAAAGACTCTTTGTTGAGGGGTCTCCTGGACATCTATTTGATGTTTTGTTTGAGCAGTTTGTGCAGGTAGTAGAAACCTGTACCGTATTAGAACAGGAACATTATTACAATTCTTCCTCGCTTAAAACCTGGTTTCACATCGTTGCGGTCAAACTAGGAGATGGTTTTGCCATGACTTTTCGCGATATCAGCGATCGCAAACAAATTGAAATAACGCTCAAAAAAGCTAACTTACGTCTTACCTATCAAGCTAATATTGATAGTCTGACTCAAATCGCCAACCGTCGTCGATTTGACGAATACATTACCCAAGAATGGTCGCGATGTGCTCGCGAGCGAGAGAGCTTGTCGCTCTTACTGTGCGATGTAGATTATTTCAAAGCTTATAACGATACTTATGGACATCAGGCAGGAGATAGCTGTCTTTATGAAGTCGCCAAAGGCATAGAACAGGCAGTTAAAAGACCCGCAGATGTGGCATTCCGCTACGGAGGAGAAGAATTTGCGGTAATCTTACCACACACGAATGGGCAGGGAGCGATTAGGGTTGCAGAAGGTATCTGTAGGCAAATTCAATCGTTAAAAATTGCCCACAGCTCTTCGGAAATTGGTAACATAATTACACTTAGTATTGGGGTTGCTAGCACTATTCCAAATACGAGAATTTCTCCCCACACGCTAATTTCTGCTGCCGATGATGCTTTGTACGATGCCAAACTAAAAGGTCGTAATCAAGTAATTTATCGTTCTTTAGAGTCTATTTAAAATTTATTAACTGCTATTGCCAATTATTTCTCTTTGAGCGAAATTTCGTGGCTTCACGGGTCATGATTATTTTAAAACATTGCTATTACTGATTTTTTAAATCAGCTGGAATTCTAGTCGTTGAGATTTAGTGAGTACGAATACTGTTCTCAATCTTTTTTTTTCGCTAATCTACTTTTTATTAATGACTGCTTGATTTACAGTCGCAATTATCTCGGATATTCTCTAATTAAGTAAAACTCGATTATTGAAACTATTAAATTTCTCAATGACTACTTAGAAATAATAATTAGTCCAGCATTTAGCGTATTCTTTTACTCAGTCTTAATTAGAAGCAAACATATGATGTAGTTCTATCGTTTTATATTTATTTGATATTAGGAGATATTGGTGATTAAAATACTGGTAGTAGACGATCAAAACTTTACGAGGCAGGCATTGCAGGCAATTCTGGAAACAGAATCTGATTTTGAAGTAGTGGCAAAGGCTACTAGCGGAGTCGAGGCGATCGAATATTTAGAGCAAAATCCAGTTGATATTACGATTGTCGATCTGGAGATGCCAGAAATGAATGGCTTGACTCTCACTAAAATATTGGGTCAACGTTTTCCCGAAACAAAAGCAATTATCCTTAGCAGTCATGATGACGAAGATAACATCAATTCGGCAGTGGAGGCTGGAGCCAGGGGTTATCTACTAAAAAATACTTCTGCCCAAGAAATTGTGGATACAATCAGAGCGGTACAGCGGGGCTATTTTCAGCTGGGACCAGGATTATTTGAGAAGCTGCTATCCCATTTGATTCAGGAAAAGGAACAAACTGCGGAAAATTTATTAGATTTAGAAAGCAATTATGCGCGATCGCTAACGGAATTAGAACAAAAGATCGTTAGCCACAACGAAGCGGAAAGAAAAGAGATGTATCAGGAGTTAGAACTGCAAATCCTCAACCTAAAACAAGATTTTCGCCAGGGATTAGAAAATTTTCAGTATCAGGTTAGTACACAGCTACAGACTGGAATCGAAGCTGCTAGCGCTCAAATTAATAGTTCTGCCCCTGATATGCAAAAAATAGAGATGCAGATTGATAATCGCAATTTAGAGCAGCAAAGATACATCAACACGCTGTTCGCAGGCAGCAAACAGGCAATCAAAAAGCTAGAGAGCGAGATTACTTTCCTCCGTTTTTTCGTTATCTTTATGGGCGCTATTTTTTTCATTATTGGCGTCAGTATGCTGCTTTGGAACTAAAATCGTCACTTCGCTAACTACCTTATTCGCTTCTTATTTCGGTAATCCCTACAAGACTAATCAATTTGATAATTTAGATAATGTTTTTTAGCACTCATGACTGAAGAGTGCTAAATTTGCAAATGAAAGATGTAGCGAAGCGGAAAGGAAAATCCTATGGCGAAGATTGTTTCGTTTAATGAAGAGTCGAGACGAGCATTGGAAAAAGGCGTGAATGCCCTGGCTAATGCGGTGAAAATTACTCTTGGACCCAAAGGTCGTAATGTTTTACTAGAAAAGCAGTTTGGCGCGCCTCAAATTGTCAATGACGGAATTACCGTCGCCAAAGAAATTGATTTAGAAGATCCTTTAGAGAACACGGGCGCGAGACTAATTCGTGAAGTCGCCTCAAAAACCAAAGATAATGCTGGTGATGGTACAACCACAGCTACTGTTGTTGCCCAAGCATTAATTAAAGAAGGTCTTAAAAACGTAGCAGCAGGAGCAAATCCTGTGGCGCTCAAAAAAGGACTTGATAAAGCTACTGCTTTTTTGATTGAAGAAATTGCGACTGTAGCGAAACCTGTTGCGGGAGAAGCGATCGCTCAGGTAGCAACTGTTTCTTCTGGTAATGACGAAGAAGTAGGCAGCATGATTGCTCAAGCAATGGATAAAGTGACTAAAGATGGTGTAATTACCGTTGAAGAGTCTAAATCCTTAGCGACTGAGCTAGATGTAGTTGAAGGGATGCAGATCGATCGCGGCTATATCTCTCCTTACTTCGTTACCGATCAAGAACGCCAGGTTGTGGAATTTGATAATGCGGTAATTCTGATTACCGATAAAAAAATTAGTGCGATCGCTGATTTAGTTCCGGTACTAGAACAGGTGGCTCGCGACGGTAAGCCTCTACTAATTATCGCCGAAGACTTAGAAGGCGAAGCCCTGGCGACTTTGGTAGTTAATAAAGCCCGTGGTGTACTGAACGTGGCTGCAATCAAAGCTCCTGGTTTTGGCGATCGCCGTAAGCAAATGCTACAGGATATCGCTGTCTTAACTGGGGGTCAGGTAATTTCCGAAGAAGTCGGTTTGAGCCTTGATAGCGTTGGTGCAGATATGTTGGGTACGGCTGATAAGATTGCGATTGATAAGGAAAACACCACAATCGTCTCTGGTTCAGGCAATAGTGCCGATATTCAAAAACGAGTCGAACAGCTACGTAAGCAGCTTGCAGAAACAGATTCTGAATATGATAAAGAAAAACTTCAGGAGCGTATCGCTAAATTAGCTGGTGGTGTCGCGGTAATCAAAGTTGGCGCTGCCACAGAAACAGAACTAAAAGACCGCAAGCTGCGTATTGAAGACGCATTAAACGCAACGAAAGCTGCTGTTGATGAAGGTATCGTTCCTGGTGGCGGAACCACTCTAATTCACTTGGCGAAAAAATTAGCTGAATTTAGAAATACTCTCGAAGATACAGAGGAAAAAGTCGCTACAGATATCTTTGCCAAAGCTCTAGAAGCACCACTATGCCAGCTTGCTAACAATGCAGGGGTAGAAGGTTCAGTTGTCGTGGAAAAAGTCAAAGACACCGAATTTAATATTGGCTACAATGCCCTAACTGGTGAATTTGGCGACATGATCGCTGGTGGAATTATCGATCCTGCAAAAGTCGTGCGATCGGGAGTACAAAATGCTGCATCTATTGCGGGTATGGTACTAACAACTGAAGCCTTGGTAGTTGAAAAACCCGAACCCGAAGCTGCTGCGCCTGGTGGCATGCCTGGTGGCGGTATGCCTGGCATGGGTGGCATGGGCGGTATGCCTGGCATGGGTGGCATGGGCATGATGTAATGCCTAAATACTCTATTTGATAAATGAGTCACAATCAATATTGAAGAGAGGCAGATCTCAAAAGCAGATCGCCTCTTTTTTTTGTTCTACAAACATTGCGTTCCTATAGTCGCAAATTGCATTCATACTTGCTTTTTAGTGAGTTCGCTTAAAAGATAGTTATGAGAGAAATAAGTGAAGTAGAATGCTTAGCCATTAAAAAAAACTATCCAATCGGTTACAAATTCTTAGGAAAAGTAATAAGTGTCAGACCTTTTGGCATCTTTGTCAGAGAAAATCAGACACAAGCAATAGATTGGGGATTGATCGATATTGGACATTATTATCTTTGTCCAGCAGGCTGTAAAGCTCTTCCCCTAAATTTTTCTCAATGCTTGTTCAAAGGTGCGGATATATATTGCATTGTCGTTTACTATCGAGAACTCAATAGGCAGATAGGTTTGTGCTGGCTTGGGAATTAATAATGATCGAGCTGGTAATCAAAAATAAAACCAATGAAAACCCGTCCACATTGGAAACAGGAGTTTTAATCAAAATAAGAAGCAGTATCAAATAAGAAGCAGTATCAAAAAACTTTTGATCTACTACCTGCTGCCTACTACCTACTACCCACGAACAAATATCTTAAAAACCATTGGTTTCAACAGCGTGGGGGATGCAGTTTAATTTAATCTCACATTCGATTCTGTCTGACTTAAATGGGAAGTGTCGGCATAAAATTCTAAATTCCAGCGATCGCCATTGCTGACAGCTTTAGTCAGAGAACATAAGGCAACCTTAGCTTCGGGCAGAGTGGGAACTAAACCTAATGCAGCGCCATACACTGATGCTCCGTGACCCACAATTAAAATATCTTCAGCGTATTTAGACACTAAATGCTGGACTGTTTGTGCGGTACGCCGATTGACATCTTTTTTTGTTTCAGGATATTGAGGAAAGAGAAAAGACTGATAACTCCAATCAATTATGGGGAATTTAGATTTTAGTAATGCTTGTGGGTGAGTTTCAGGGGATTCTGTCATCCATTCGCCGTTATGCCATTCTCCTAAGCCAGCCTCTAGCTTGATTGGCAAGCTTAAAGCTTTAGCTACTTCATTGGCGGTTTGGATTGTGCGTAGAAAAGGCGAGGCAAAGATATGTTCGATCTTCTTTTCTGTTTGCAGTCTTTGTCCTAATTCTGCTGCTTGAATAAAACCATCGTCGGATAAGGGCGGATCGTAACGTCTCTCGGCAGTATTAAACCATTCAGGATTAACGAAGTCGAGACGATTACCGTGTCTGGCGAGCCAAACTGTTTGAGACATTGGTGAGAACTAAAAATTAAGAGTAAGAGTATTTCTATTGTCGGTCAATATTGAGCAGAATTTGACGATCGCGATCGGACACTATTGTTTTGGTATAGCTCACACCACGATAAGTGTAATAGTGCATTGGCTTAATCGAATATTAGCCGATTGAAATTCTGGGTCTTTTTCGCACCGCATCGATCTGAGGGAGTGAGACTATAATTTGGTTGAATTTGTTCGTTTGGCTGCTGAGACTGAGATTTGTAGTTAACGCCACGGTAAATTAGTTTAATCATGATTTTAATGTCATTTAGTAATTGGGCAAATTTATCCTTCGCTTTACTCATATGTATGACATCACAAAAAATTGCAGCCACCAGAAAATGACTGCAAACACTGAATCAAAATTAATTGCGTCTAAAGATGCCTATGACAACAAATGTCAAAGCCATAACTCATTGACTGCTAACTGATAACTGTTGACTGATAACCGTTGGCTGA
>JBCBEA010000222.1:0-6619 GCA_038529195.1 Cyanobacteria bacterium J06600_6 | reverse complement strand
CGCCACGAGATGATTAATGCCTGTCAGCAGATTGCCCAAAAAGTACAGAGAGGAGAATTGTCTGCGGAGGAAATAGACGATCGCATTATTTCCCAGCATCTCTATACTGCCACAAGTCCCGACCCCGATTTACTAATTCGCACCAGTGGCGAAATGCGCTTGAGTAACTTTATGCTTTGGCAGCTAGCCTATACCGAAATTTATGTTACTGATACCCTCTGGCCAGATTTTAATAGCGAACAGTTTGATCGCGCGATCGCTTCTTTTCAGGCAAGAGATCGTCGTTTTGGCAAAGTTAAATAGGGTAAGGCTTGGTGTCGAAAGTTAATTGTTTTTAGGTAGTTGGTAGTATAGTTGGTAGTAGTGAAAGAGATGATCAAGCTTTTTATATCTTGTTTTTCTGGGGCAAAATATAAAAAGCATTAATAGCACTACGCATTTGCCAACGCCTGAATTATCTATACTTCAAGGGCATAAAATACGGGTTCGCTATTGTTTTCTAAATTAAAGTGATCGAAGTTATCTTGAATATAATCTAGTTCATGGCGATCGCTAGTCAATAGGTGAGTCCCCGTATCTTCATTGAGTAATCGATATACAGGAATAGTAGCGATATCCTCTAGTTCGGTTGCCAAGGCATAGTATGCGACCCCCAGAGATTGATAGTTATCTAAGCTGTCGATAATGTAATTTTGCTCGGTAACATCCATGGTAAATAGCTGCGCGTTAGTATCCTGATTGAGAAAACCGTATACAGGCTGGGCTGCTTGTGCCATCTCTCCCGTTAACTCATCTAAATTATCTAAGACGGTAAATGATTCTCCTTCGTAGTTATATTTTGTCTGATTGTCGTTACTGAGTTCCTGGCGATCGCTTTCATTCATGGAATAGAGATGATAGCCAGCTTCAGGGTTATAGAAACGATGCACTTCTGTCAGTTCTAAAGGTGAAATCTCAAAGGTGCCAATTACAGCTGATGTTGCTGCTACGGAAGTTTCAATTAGAGGCTCTTCCTCAACTACAGATGGCTCTGGCATCACAGGAGTCTCAATTACAGGTTCTTCAACTATGGGCGATTTTACTACTATGGTAGATTCTGTTATGGATTCTTGTGCGATTACAGGAGTCTCAATTACAGGCAGTTCTTCAACTACGGGAGATTCTATTACAGATTTTTCAACTACAGACGGTTCTATGACAACAGGAACATTAATAACAGGCTCTTCTGTGATTACAGATGTTTCTATTACAGTATCTTTCTCAACCACAGGCGTTTCAATAACCGACTCTTCCTCAACTACGGGCGTTTTTATTACAGGGTCTTGTGCAATTACAGATGTCTCAATAACAGGCTCCTCCTCGGCTATAGTCAGTTCTACAGGAAACTCCATCACAGACTCTTCTTCGACATATTCAGAATTGAGAGTAAAATATGAGCCATGTTGGAAGTTGATATCGGTAAAAGTAAGAGTATCTGCTTCAATTTTTCTGCCAGTAGTAATCAATTGCGAGTTGTTGAAGTCATCACTGCTGCTAATTTCCAAAGCGTAGTTGGCGATGGGTACTTGCTGTCCTAGTTTGGATAAATCGAAACTAACGGTGAGATTGCCAACATCTCCCTGGTGTTCTTGAACTTGCCAGATACGATCGCCTATATTTTCGGAATTGTTATTTCCCCAAACCAAAGCTTCTCCATCTTCTAAACCATTAAATGTATCTTCGGCTGCAATGGTAATTATTGCCTCGGCGTTGCTGCTGCGGGACTTCTCCTGTCGTAAGTCGGCACTATCGTCTTGAACGATCGCTGCTACATCATAGGTATATTTTTCTGCTAGATCGGCATCCCACCAAACTTCGTTATCACTATTGAGATAATTAGTACCCCGATCTAAAGTTAAACCGTATTTAATCGCCAGGTTGGAACGCAGTTTGAGTCGTTCTGCATCACTAAGTACGGAATCGAAAACAACAACTTCAGCTATTTTGCCTTTAAATCCTTGTGCCAAATACTCTAAAGGCAAAGGACGACTTGCCTCTATATCGAGACTATCTTTAAGAGAGCTGCCATTAGTTTCTACCGTAATATCAACTAAATTATTTTCTGCTTCACTGCTAAAACTAATCAGAGATAATTCGTGATTGGGAGACTTAATGTCAGATGTATAGTCTTTAATGTTTCTTCTGGTAAAGCCTAATTTTTTGGTATTGTGCCACTGTTCAAATCTTAGTGAGGATGTATCGTAGCCAGAGCGATCGTTGAATAAACTACTGCTCATACCATTATCTTCACCCTGAAGCAGAAAGAAAACCTCCCCTTGAGCAAAATTTTCTCGTGCTGTGATTAAAGGATCGTCTCCATCAAAATAAACTACAGGATTAAAGTTAATTTTATTTGCGGCTAATTTTGGTTGATTGTCAGAATTCTGGGGAGTGTAATTACGATTTTTGCCAGAGCGATCGCGCCACTGAACTACTTCTCCAGCTTCTACAATCGTACTGTCTCCTCTGAGCCAGAGCTGGAGATTGGTTTTAATTCCACCAGGTGCTTGTGGTTCAGGAACTGCCAGAGTAAAGTATGCACCGTCTTTTAGATCGACATTCTTAAAGCTAACCTCGTTACCATCTAGCTTTAATTCAGTTTGATGAATTTTGGCATTATTAAAATCGCCATCTTCGTCAATAAGTAGAGCGAACTGTTGGGGATTATTCGACGTGTAGCCTAAACCTATTAAATCAAAACTAAGATCGACTTTGCCGACATTATCTGTAGACTGTACCCGCCACTGACGGTTTAAGTGATATCTATTATTAGTTAATTCATTCGTTAATGTAATTGCACCAGGATCTAGGCTGGCATTATTATTACTCCAAAATAAAGCTTCACCATCTTGCAAATCACTAGCGTTATCTATAGTTACGACACTATCATCACTGCTGCTGCGCGATCGCTGCTGAAATAATCCAGAACCAGAATCAATAGTAACGCCAGCAAGATCGTGGCTATAGTTACCAGCTTCGCTAGCAGACCAAATCACCTCACCGTCTGAATTTAGATAGTCAGTGGGGGTAGTTTGGTCGAGGGTAAAACCATATTTAGTGGCTAAATAAGAATCGACTTTCTGGCGATCGCTTTGTTCTAATGCTTCATTAAAGACGATCACTTCGGCAATATCTCCTTGGAATTGACGACCAATTTGGAAATAGCGATCGCTAGTTTTGGGAGTACTCGTATTTTGGTCATTGGCGACGGATAGACCATTGCGGAAGATGCTTTGTCCGCTATCTTGATCGCTACTAAAATGCCAGGTATTGAACTGGTTAGCGTTGGATTCAGGGTAGGGAATGCTTATTCTACCTGTACTGGTATTGCCTGCATCAAAATAAATCCGATTGCTCCACGGCATATGTGCTAGGAAACGACCAGAACCCGTATCATTTAGGGTAAACAGGAAGTTATTACGGTTAGAAGCGGATTTTGTAACTACAAAGACGGAGGAGTTACTGACAAAGTCGGCAGGCAGAGTATTTACTGTGGCTAATAAGTCATCACCGTCGAAACGCAGAACCGAGTTGTGGTTTAAGGCGTTGGCAGCTAAAGTTGGTTGACTGTCTGCCGTGGTTTGAGCTAAATCTAGTCCCTGCTGACTATTGTCATACCATTTAGTGACTTTTTGCTCGTCATTGGCGACTGCTGCATCGGGTTTTACCCATAGCTGTAAGTTTTGATAGATTCCGCCAGGATTGAAGCTGGAAATACTATCATCATTGATAATTGTCGCCTCGGCGCGATCGCTTTCCAACAAAACATATTTAGGTTTAGTGAGGTTGAGATAAAACGTTTCGTCTGTTTCTGTAATCTGGTTATCAATTATGGGAACGGAAACTGTACCGCTAGCTGCTCCTGCTTTGATAAATAATCTGCCTTTAGTGGTTTGATAGTCTGCACCCGCTGTTGCCGTACCATCTTCCGTAGCATAGCTGACGAATACCCCTTGGACACTGGGCTTGTCTAAACTAACGGTGAATATTGCTTCTGTACCAGATTCGCTAATTTCAGTATTGCTAACACTGAGCGATCGCGTCTCTTCAACTGTACCCACGGCGCGATCTCGATTAATCGTTGCATTTTCGGCATTGCTCAAATCTAGGTAGAGCTGTTCGTCGTCTTCTACTGTGTCATCTAAAGTGACGCCAATAAAAACGTTTTTAACTGTTTCGCCTGGCTGGAAAGTTAAGGTTTTATTTTTAGCGCTATAGTCTTGACTGGCTTTAGCTGTACCGTCAACAGTGGCATAATCTACTTTGACAGTCTGGTTACTGGGACTATCTAGACTAACTTCAAATAATAGCCCCGTACTGTTTTTAATATTGCCTTCGCCGTTTTTAATAGGAATACTGGATAGCACACTTGCATCTTGGACGCTAATCTGAGGCAAAGCATCATCGTTTTTAATTGTAATGACAGCGTGCTCGCGATTTAGGTCGGCATTAACCGCATCACTAAGATTGAGTAATAAACTTTCGTCTGCTTCGTTTAAGACATCTCCTGTTAAGACCAGATCGATTGTTTTGTTAGTTTCACCAAGGGCAAATATGACCGTACCCGTAGCCTCCTGATAATCTTCATCTACTCGCGCAGTATCATCTTCTGTAGTGTATGCAACGGTAATCTGTTTAGTTGATGGCTTGTCAATTGCGATCGCTACGGAGACATTATTTTGACCAGAATTACCTTCTGCAAAGCTAACGTCTTCTATAGAAATAATTGGTAAAGGCTCATCATTATCTTCAATGGTGGCAGTAATTGCCGATTCTAGAGCGATCGCGTCACTAACGTTACTCAGATTTAAGCTAAAGCTTTCGGTGGTTTCTGACTTAGTATCATCATTGATCGCAACGCTGATAGTTTTACTCGTATCTCCTGGTGCAAAGATAACTGTACCCTTTTTTGCAGTGTAATCCTTTCCGGCGATCGCCGTATCGTCAGCAGTAGCATAGTCTAAGCTAATTGGCGTGTCGCTAGCTTCAGGAATAGTCAGGGTAAAGGTAGCTAGATCAGAACCTTCCCCAACTGTTACAGACTCGACAGAGATCGGCAGTAATTCTTTGATTTGTAGATTACGAAACTGGCTATTCGAGTCGTCGCTATTACCTTCATGAGCAAAAACAATCCATTCGCCAAAGCGTCGGTAGTTGGTAGTATCAAAATATTCATGGACAGGAATTTGATAGGTTTGCCATTCACCCGAACCCTGGTCATAGTTATTAAAATCTTGGATGCCAAATTCTCCACTACCCGCTAGCTGGAAAAATCTGCCTCTTTCCCAGGGTGCATAGAATGCGTGATGATCCTTGCCTTCAAAATGAATGCCGTGTAGTTTGCCGGGTTCGGTAGTTTTAAAGTCAAACTCGACTACAGAATAAGGGTTCAAAGGTTTTTGCCCCGTCCCAATATATTCCCCTAGAGGTATTTCTTTCCAACCATTACCATCACCAGTAATAGTCAGAGCATTATGGACTGCATCAACTTCAAAGGGCAAATTATTGGGATCTTTGACCAGATCGGGGGGATAAGAAGCAAGCTGTAATTTGGTTTCTGTATTGTCGGGCAACTCTATTTTCAAAGTCGAATCGAGAATCGTGCCCACGCCTTCATGATCGGCAATAGTGGCATTACTGCTGGGATTACTCAACTGGAGGGTAAAATCTTCATCGCGACTAAGAATATTGTCGTCAATCAGATCAACTTCAATAGTTTGAACTTTATCCCGATCCTGAATCGAAAATGATAGTGTTCCGCTGGTTGCGACATAATCTTGTCCAGCGTTCGCCACATTGTCTTGAGTCGCAAAATCTACCGTGATTGGGTCGAAATCGATAAATTCATCAACTCTTACTTCAAAGATCGCTTTTGTCCCATCATTCCCACTGGTAACTATTGCATCGCTAATAGTAATTGTCGATAGCGATTCTGAACCATCATTATCATCAATTAATCCGTAACCTCGACTAACTATTTGCCCATAATTACCTAAGAGATGGAGTTCAAATTCTTCAGAACCCTCTATTTCTGTATCGCCTTTTATTTCAACCGCGATATTTTTACTCGTTTCTCCTGGTTCAAAAACTACAGTTCCTGCTTTAGCAATATAGTCTGAACCCTCTTTTGCAGTGCGATCAACAGTGGTGTAATCAATCGCAATACGCTCGCTGCTAGTTTGATCGAGTTCGACGGTAAAGTTAACTAATTTGACACCATCATCACCCTCAACAACAGGATCAGCTTCTTTGATAGAAACACCCTGGTCGCTTAATAAAACATTTATCCGTTTGTCTTTTGAAGTTCCTAAATAGTTTGGGACAGTAATCGAATTTCCTAGCCCCAACTCTACTTTTAAATCTGTTTCATGAGCAACTTTAGAAATATCTAAGAAAGAAAATTTAGACAGATCTAAAGTATCCAGATTGTCAGTCCCAATAAAAACATCATCTCCCGTAGTCAATCCTGGTGCATAACCGCTAAAAATATTCGCTACGGGATTGGCGATAATCAGATCGTTGCTACTGGAGTTAATTAAATTTTCAATCTCCGTATCAATGGCGATCGAAGTGCCGTAGT